>NZ_JAYURN010000066.1:0-15081 GCF_043756175.1 Flavobacterium sp. | reverse complement strand
AAGGTGAATTGCGTGGTTTGATTACTACCGATATTATGGCTCGTGGTCTGGATATTTCGAATATTACTCACGTTATAAATTTTGAAGCGCCTGAACTTCCAGAGCAATATATCCACAGGATTGGTCGTACTGGTCGTGCCGATGCATCGGGAATTGCAATAAGTTTTATTGCGCCTCGTGAAGAAGAAATAAAATTTGGTGCCGAAGTTTTGATGGGCAAAGAAATAACCATTCTAGATTTACCTGAAGAAGTAGAAATCTCTAAACTGCTTATTGGTCCTGAAAAAGAGAAAGAAGTAGTGAAATTTTTACTTAAAAAAGTAAAATTAGAAGGTGGTGCTTCTCATCACGAAAAATCGGAAAAAAACAAAAAAGTAAATTTAGGTGGACCATCTAAAACGAAGAAAAAAACAGGAACTTCTGTTAATAGAAATATTTTAAAAACTAGAGCGGCAAAGAAGAAGAAAAAATAGTTGGCAATTGATAATTGATAATTGACAATTGATAATTATCTTTGAAAAAATCATTACAAAAAACAAAAAATCAAAATGATTTAATGTTGTATTAGCAAGTATTAAATGCTTGGTTTTTGTCGTAATTCGTAATTTTTAATTCGTAATTAATTCTTAAATGCAATTCAAATATCCAGAAATTCTCTATTTCCTTTTCTTATTGGTTATTCCAATTCTGGTGCATTTATTTCAATTAAGACGTTTTAAAAAAGAGTATTTTACCAATGTGAAATTTCTTAAAGAGCTTTCAATTCAAACTCGAAAAAGTTCAAAAGTCAAGAAATGGTTATTGCTATCAACACGATTATTGTTACTTGCTTTTCTTATTTTTGCTTTTGCACAACCTTTTTTTAAAGCAAAAGACAGCGAAAACACCAACAACGAATTGTTTATCGTTTTAGATAATTCTTACAGCATGCAAGCCAAAGGTCAGAAAGGCGAATTACTAAAACGTGCTGTACAAGATCTATTAGAATTTGCACCTCAAAACAGTAATTTTTCGGTAATTACCAATGATGAAAATTATTGGAATACCAATATAAATGCAATCGAAAAAGATTTACAAAATCTAAATTATAGTCCTATCCCGTTTTCGTTAGAAACAGCTTTAACAAAAATTAAATCTCGAAAAACCTTTGTAAATAAAGATATTGTTGTGATTACCGATGGAATTGGATTGAACAAAAACCATCTAAAAACCAGTGACAAAAAAGACCAAACATATTTCATCATTCCAGAAGCTGAACAACTGAAAAACATAGCAATAGATAGTGTTTATTTAGGAGAAACTTTAGACGATTTTTATGAAATTTCCGTTCAATTTTCTTCAAACTTTGAGGAGAAAAAAGCGATTCCAGTTTCTGTTTATAACCAAAAAGATTTAATTGCTAAAACAATTTTAAACTTAAAGAAAAACAAAGAAATCATCAATTTTACGATTCCAAAGAAAGATTTTAATGGATATGTAAACATCAATGATAATAGTTTGGCTTTCGATAATACTTTATATTTTTCTATTTCCGAACCAAAAACAACTAATGTTCTAAGTATTGGTGTAACGGAAAAAAGCGATTTTTTATCTCGAATTTATACAAAACCTGAGTTTAATTATTCAAATTCATTAATTGCTACTTTAGATTATAGTAAACTACAAAAGCAAGACGCCATTATCTTGAACGAATTAGATAATATTCCTGTGGCTTTACAGACTAATTTGAAATCATTTGTTGCTAAAGGTGGAAATGTTATTTTGATTCCGTCAGAAAAAAATGAAATCTCTAATTTGAATTCATTTCTAAATAATTTTGGTGGAATTCAGTTTTCAAATCTTCAAAATCAAGAAAAGAAAATTACTAAAATAAATTTTTCAAATCCTTTATTTTCAAATGTTTTTGAGAAGAAAATTACTAATTTTCAATATCCGAATACATTGCAATCATTTGTACTAAAAAGTAATGCATCACAGGCTATAACTTACGATGATCAAAGTGTTTTTTTAACATCCATACAAAAGCAAATTGGTTCTGTGTTTGTTTTTTCGGCACCTATAAATAAATCAAATAGTAATTTTCAGAATTCGCCACTCATTGTGCCCACTTTTTATAAAATGGCAATGAATACTGATAAAAACGGAGTGAAATATGAAACTATTGGCAACACAAATCCGTTTTTAATTACAGCTAATACAAATAATAACGAGATTGTTTCTATAAGAAATCCTTCAGAAGAATTTATCCCATCACAACAAATTATGTCAGATAAGATTAAAATTTCATGTGCTGATAATCCAACGTTAGCAGGAAATTTTGATCTCATTCAAAGCAAAAAAAACATTGGAAATATTAGTTTTAATTTTGACAGAAAAGAAAGTAATTTGACACTTCCAAGTGACGAAACCTTGTCCGATTTGAATGTTGTTTCTAATATTGAATCCTTTTTTGATACCATTCAAATAAACAGAACCGATAGCCAAGTTTGGAAATGGTTTCTTATTTTTGCACTATTATTTTTATTCCTTGAACTATTTATACAAAAATTTGTAAAATGAATTTGATACTCAAAGCAGCACGAATTATCGATACTCAGAATCCATTACACAATCAAGTTGTGGATATAAAAATTAATAACGGAATTATCCAAAAAATAGCTTCAAATATTGAAAATACTGAAGGTTTTGAAAATATCAAACTAGATAATTTACACGTTTCTAAAGGTTGGTTTGACTCGAGTGTTTCTCTTGGCGAACCTGGTTTTGAAGACAGAGAAACCATAGCGAATGGTTTACAAGTAGCCGCAAAATCTGGATTTACAGCTATTGCTTTGCAACCCAACTCCTTCCCTATTTTAGACAATCAATCACAGATAAATTTTGTAAAACAAAAAGCCAACGATTTTGCTACCGAGCTTTTTCCGATTGGTGCGTTAACTCAAAAAAGTGAAGGAAATGATTTAGCTGAACTCTTTGATATGAAAAATGCAGGAGCAGTAGCTTTTGGTGATTATAACAAAAGTTTAGACAATGCCAATTTGCTTAAAATAAGCTTACAATATACTCAAGATTTCGACGGATTAGTTATCGCTTTTTCGCAAGACAATACAATAAAAGGCAAAGGAATGGTTCATGAAGGTATCGTTTCGACAATGTTAGGACTCAAAGGAATTCCGTCACTTGCAGAAGAATTAATCATTGCAAGAAATCTTTTTATACTAGAATATACTGGTGGAAAATTGCATATTCCAACTATTTCTACTCAAAAATCAATTCAATTAATAAAAGAAGCTAAAGCCAAAGGATTACAAGTAACTTGTAGCGTTGCGGTGTATAATTTGATTCTAACGGATAAAAAAATTGAAGGTTTTGATACACGTTATAAAGTTTTGCCACCACTTCGAACTGAAGAAGATAGAATAGCATTAATCGCAGGAATTATAGACAATACAATCGATTGTATCACATCAGATCACAATCCGATTGATATTGAAAATAAAAAGATGGAATTTGATAAAGCAAAATACGGAAGTATCGGTTTAGAAAGCGCTTTTGGTGCTTTGCAAACCATCTTACCAACTGAGATTATCATCGAAAAATTAAGCACTGGTAGAACAATATTTGGTCAAGAAAACACATCAATATCCGAAGGAGAAAAAGCCAATATTACCTTATTTAATCCTGAAGGAGAATCTATATTTACAGAAGAAAATATACTATCAAAATCTAAAAATTCGGCTTTTCTTGGAACAAAGTCAAAAGGAAAAGTGTACGGAATTTACAATCAAGAAAAACTAGTTTTAGCATAAAAAATGGAAGAACAAAAAGACGGGAAAACAGCAGCGATATTGAGTTATATTATTTTAATTGGTCCATTAATTGCCTTATCGATAAATTCGGAAAATAAAAATAATTTTGCCTCATTTCATATCAGACAAGGATTGGGAATCACGATACTTTTTGTAGGCTTGGGATTGATTATTTCAAATTTTAAAAACGACATGGTTTTGATTTCGATGTGGATTTTTGTATCAGTTTTAAGTATGTACGGCATGCTTACAGCAGCAAAAGGAGAAATGAAACCTATTCCACTTTTAGGGAATTATTTTCAGAAATGGTTTAAAAATATATAAATAATGACTTTACATCACCTCGTTAGAGAACCCAAAATAAAATTAGACAAAAATCCATTATTACTATTACTTCACGGTTA
The DNA here is from genome assembly GCF_043756175.1 of Flavobacterium sp. Lineage (GTDB taxonomy): Bacteria > Bacteroidota > Bacteroidia > Flavobacteriales > Flavobacteriaceae > Flavobacterium. The sequence continues at coordinate 10,868 of NZ_JAYURN010000066.1, read as the reverse complement.
TGGTAGCAACGAAGAAGACTTATTTTCGTTTGCATCGGAGTTACCCGATCATTATTATGTGATTTCGGCTCGTGCGCCTTATGATTTGCAATACGGAAGTTATGCTTGGTATGCTATTAATTTTGATGCTGATGAGAAGAAATTTTCAGATTTAAATCAAGCTCGAAGTTCAAGAGATTTAATCGCTAATTTTATTGATGAATTGGTTGCTAATTATCCTATTGATGCTAATAATGTGACCTTAATAGGTTTTAGTCAAGGTTGTATTTTAAGTTATGCTGTTGCTTTATCTTATCCAGAAAAAATACAACGTATGGTTGGTATGAGTGGCTATTTTAATACTGAAATTGCGAAGGATGGTTTTGAAAGTAATGATTTTTCTAATCTGAAAATATTTGCTTCTCATGGTTCTGTCGATCAAGTCGTTCCTGTCGATTGGGCTAGAAAAGCAAAACCTTTATTGGATAATTTAGGAATTGAAAACGTGTACAAAGAATATCCTATTGGGCATGGAATTTCTCCTCAAAACTTTTATGATTTCAAAAATTGGTTAGAAATAAATTAAAAAAAGGACTTCAAATTGAAGTCCTTTTTTTTTATTGTTGTGGATACATAACCGTTTCGGCAGTTTCGAAAGTAACGGAACCGTCTTTTTCTAGAAAGTATTTCAAAATAACTTCTCCCCAATTAGAATCGCCAGTAAAATCGGCAATAATCCAACGGTGGTTTAGGAAACGTACTTTATTAATCACCATATTATCATAAGGAATCAACTTATTTCCCTTAGGATTAGAGTTCATATCCATTAATTTTTCTTTAACTTGTGGCATTAGTTTCTGAACGTCATAACCTTCTAAATAATCTTGTGCTTTCTCATCGTAAGCCAAAGAGAAATAATCTCCTTCTTCTTTTTCGGCAACAATTTTAGAAATACTATCTGTCATTTTTACTTTAAATTTCTCCGCTCGATTCTCATCAAAATTGAACTTTTTTGTAGAATACATGTATTGAAATATATTCAATAATACCGAAAATATTAATCCGTATAAAACCAGTTTTTTCATTTTTTAAATATTAATTATTAAATTATCATAAGCCAAAAACACATTTTTAGGCAATTTTTTTTGTACTTCTTTATGAAAACCAAAAGTATAACTAATGTGTGTTAAATATGTTTTTTTTGGTTGCACAATATTAATAAAATCTAGAGCTTCCTGCAAATTAAAATGTGTATTGTGATGTTCTTCTCGCAAAGCATTTATTACCAAAACCTCAAGGTTTCTAAGTTTATTTATTTCTGCTGTTTCAATAGTTTTTACATCGGTCAAATAAGCAAAATTATCAAAACGATAACCAAAAACTTGCAAATCGCCATGCATCGCATTTATAGGAATAATCTTTTTTGAATCGATTTCAATAGGAATATTATTTTCAACTTCTATTGGAAAAACACCTGGCGAACCTGGATATTTATTTTCGGTTTCAAAAATATAATCAAAACGTTTTTTTAGATTATTTAATACTCGTTCATGTCCATAAATTGGAATATTCCCTTGCTTGAAGAAAAAAGGTCGAATATCATCTAAACCTGTTGTGTGATCGGAATGTTCGTGGGTAAATAAAATGGCATCAATTTTAGGGCAACCCGATGTAAGCATTTGTTGTCTAAAATCTGGTCCACAATCTATTACAAAAGAATTATTGTCCCATTCTACCCATATTGAAACTCGCAAACGCTTGTCTTTTTGGTCTAGACTAAGACATACAGGATGGTCGCTACCAATAACAGGAATGCCTTGTGAAGTACCAGTACCTAAAAAATAGACTTTCAATTAAAATATTTTTCACAAAAATAAAGAATATTTTTATGTAAAGCTGTCTAATTTATTAACTTTGTAAAGTATTTTACCCCAAGTATGAGAAATTCAGAAACAGAAATTACGCTAAAAGGAGACAAAGTTATTGAACAAATACCTTCAACAACTGATAAAGCTTTGCGTATCAACCTTAACGATAATATTTACGGAACCTTTGCCGAGATTGGTGCTGGCCAAGAAACGGTACGCCATTTTTTTAGAGCTGGTGGTTCTTCTGGAACAATTGCAAAAGCAATGTCTGCCTACGACAAAGATTTTAGTGATGCCATATATGGTATCGAAGATGATGGCCGTTACGTTACCGAAAGTCGTCTAAAAAAGATGCTATCTCACGAAAGTGAACTGATGGAACAAAGACTAAAACGCGACAAGCATCCTACAAAAATGTTTTTTAGTTATGCCAATACCGTTGCTACAATAGATTTTGCAAAACAGTTTAAAGGTCATGGTTGGGTAGGAATTAGGTATCAAATTGAACCCGATGAAGCCTATAACGAAATATTACTTCACATCAGATTTAAAGAAACCGATGCAAAACTGCAACAAGAAACTTTAGGAAAACTAGGCGTAAACTTAATATATGGTGCATTTTATAAATACAATGACCCAAAAAGATTGTTGCGCTATTTGTATGACCACATAGACAAAGACCAACTAGAAATAGATACTATCAATTTTTCAGGGCCAAGATTTGCCGATGTTGATAACCGATTAATGAGTTTACAATTGGTAAAAAATGGCATGACCGATGCCGTAATGTTCGATCCAACAGGAAAAAATATTTTGCCAGCTGCAGTTTTATACAAAAAAAATATTTTGGCATTGCGCGGAAGTTTCCGTCCTGTGACAAAAGTAAATATGGACATGTACGAGAAATCACTACAAATGTTTATAGATGGCAATAAAGTAAAAAAAGAAAATACTTTGGTAATTTTCGAAATCACACTTTCTAATCTTCGTTCAGATGGAGAAATAGACGAAAGGGATTTTATGGATAGAGCCGAATTACTTTGTTCGTTAGGACAAACGGTTATGATTTCTAATTTTCAAGAATACTTCAAAGTAGTCGAGTATTTTTCTTCATATACAAAAGCAAGAATGGGACTGGCATTAGGTGTAAACAACCTAATTGATGTTTTTGATGAGAAATATTACCGCCATTTGAGTGGTGGAATTCTAGAAGCTTTTGGTAAATTATTTTACCGAGATCTGAAAGTTTTCCTATATCCTATGGAAGATGAAGTTGGAAATGTAATTAACTCACAAAACCTAAAAGTACATCCTCGTATGAAAGAATTGTACAAATTCTTTGCTTACAATGGAAAAGTAACCGATATCACTGATTTTGAAAGAGAAAACCTTAAAATTTTCTCTCGCGAAGTTTTCAAAATGATTAGCCAAGGCACACCCGGTTGGGAAAAAATGTTACCTGAAGGAATTGCTGATCTTATTAAGAAAGACCATCTTTTTGGTTATGATAACAATAAGGTTTTAATCGAAGTTTAAGAGAATATAACCATATGAATGAATCCTGAATTGTGAAGAACAGTTCAGGATTTTTTAATAATAGGTGTATATTTGAAAGTAAAATATTAAACAAAAACAACTAAATGGATAAATCTAATTTTTTAAATACTATCACTTTAATTTCCGTTTTTGTAATGTTGCTTCTCTCATTTTTTTTGCTAACAGTAAATACAAAAAACAAACTTTCAAATAGACTTTTTGCTAGCTTTCTTATGCTTACAGCATTTGATTTGAGTAGTTTTTTTACCGACAACTATTTTGAAACGAATTTAAATTTTGAAGTTTTTAGAATGACGGCTAGTTTGCTAATCATGCCCATTTTTTATTTGTACGTAAAAGCAGTTTGCCATTCAGATTTTCGATTAAAACAAAAACATTTAGCCCTAATAATTCCATTTGCAATTGCAAATTTAGTGTTTCTTCCAAGATTATATTTAGCAACCACCATTGACAGTATTTATATTTTTGAGCATTTTAAACAAATGTTAGAAATACGCTTTTTCTATATTCTGGCAGAGCTACAATATGCTTTTTATATTATTTTAGTTTTTATAATTTTAAAGAAATACAAAGAAATTTACTTAGAGAATTATACCAATGCAAATAACTCATCCTACAAATGGTTGTTTCAAATGACTGTATTTTTTCTAATTGCTCATTGTATCGTTTTCTTTAAATCGGTGATAAGATATACTGATTACAATGTATTTCTTAACTCGTCGAATGTAATTATTGGAACGATTGCGTTAATTATAAGTTGTTGGTTTGTATTAAAAGCTTTGAACAATCCTGAACTTTTTAAAAGTATCGATTCAAATATGTTATTGGTAAATGAAACGCTAAACACAACCGTTTCATCAGAAAAAGAATCATTCGAGACTCCAAAATCGGCAGAAATCATTTCACAAATCGAATTGGTAAAAAAATATGTTTTAGAAAACGAACCTTATCTTGAACCATCATTAACGATACAAGAATTATCTAGACAAGTTAATATTCCTGTTCGAGATTTATCAGTTTTGATTAATCATCACATGAATCAACATTTTTTTGATTTCATAAATGAATATCGAATACAAAAAGCCATGCAAATTTTAAAAGATTCGTCAAAAAGCAAACTTACTATTTTAGAAATTCTTTATGAAGTGGGTTTTAATTCGAAATCATCTTTTAATACTGCTTTCAAAAAATACACCAATCAAACTCCTACAGAATTCAGAAACTCTTCATTATAAAGGCTTTGCAAAAAGACGAACGTTACTAAAATAAAGTCGGACCCATTTACTTACTGCAAATTGGTTCGACTTTTTTCATTCGGTCGCCAACGTTAAACTTATGATGCAATTTTGCTTCAAATTAATATTAACAATTAAAAATTTGAAACTATGAAAATTACATCTTTATTTATTTTATTTCTAATGCCTTTTTTATGTTTAGCACAATTAAAAGAAAATGATTCTGACCTAAAAAATCAAATTTCTGAAGAAAAATACGTTTTAATAAATGGCATTGAGCAATGGATTACCATAAAAGGAAATAGTTCAAAACCTATTATATTATTTATTCACGGAGGGCCTGGAAGTCCAATAAGTCCTTACGTTGATGTTTTATACAAAGATTTAGAAAAGAATTTTATTATTGTTCAGTGGGATCAGCGAGGAACTGGAAGAACTTATGGGAAAAATGCTCCACCTGAAGAACTTTCACCTGAATATTTGAAAGCAAATCCTTTAACAATCGAACAAATGACTAACGATGGAATTGAAGTCTCAAAATATCTTTTGAAACATTTAGGAAAACAAAAAATCATACTTACTGGCACATCTTGGGGTTCAGCACTTGGAGTAAAAATAGTGACAAAGCAACCAGATCTTTTTTATGCTTATGTTGGACATTCACAAATTGTTATTTCTACTATTGATGAAGAATTTTATACTAAAATTTATAAAATGGCAGAAGACAAAAATGACAAAGAAACTTTAGAAATATTAAATTCTATAGGCAAACCTCCTTATAATAGAGCAAAAAATGTAGGTTTGTTATTTAGAGTTTTAAAAAAATATGAAAGAGCAAATTCTACACCTGCTCCAGAAAATTGGTTTCAACTTTCCCCTACTTATGATAATGATATTGACAATAAAAATAGAGCCGATGGAGACGATTATTCGTTTGTAAATTACGTTGGAGATGACAAATTAGGCGTTCAATCGATGAGTGCAACCATTAACTTAATGAGAGACAATTTAGATTTTAAAATTCCAGTATATTTAATACAAGGCAATGAAGATATCATGACACCAAAAGAGAATTCAAAAAAATATTTTGATAAAATTCAATCACCTAAAAAAGAATATTATTTGTTGCCAAAAGCAGCTCACGGCTTTAATTTATCTGTTGTAGAAACACAATATAAAATATTTAAAAGTATAAAAACTTTGTAATAGAAAACAAGTAAGCACTACTGAATCATTTGAGTTAGTAGTGCTTATTTGTTATACATTGTTAATATATTAACCCAGTATCTGATTGGCGTGTTCTTTAGTTTTCACAGCAGTAATAACTTCATCAATTATGCCTTTTTCATCAATAATAAAAGTCGTTCTGTGTATTCCGTCATATTCTTTTCCCATAAACTTTTTTGGTCCCCAAACACCAAATGCTTCAATAACTGACTTGTCTTCGTCTGCTAAAAGCGGAAAAGGAAAATCAAATTTTTCTTTAAATTTTAGTTGCGCTTTAGCACTATCTGCACTTACACCTAGAATTACATAATTATTGGCAGTAAAACGAGCGTAATTGTTACTTAAATCACAAGCTTCAGCAGTACAACCTGGTGTATTTGCTTTTGGATAAAAAAACACTACTAATTTTTTTCCTGCATAATCTGATAATTTATGTGAATTCCCTTCTTGATCTAAAGCTGAAAAATCAGGTGCTTTATCCCCTTTTTTTAGTGTTGTCATTTGTTTAAGTTTCTCTTTTTTTATTGATATTGATTTTTGTCATTGAAATTGAAATTGTATTTTTACATTTCAAATTTAACTAAAATGACCAAAAAAGAAAGTGTAACTTTTGTTATAAATACGTTAAAAGAATTATATCCTACAATTCCAATTCCGCTCGACCACAAAGACCCTTATACTTTGCTAGTTGCAGTTTTGCTTTCGGCACAATGTACAGATGTTCGTGTGAACCAAATTACACCAATCCTTTTTGCAAAAGCAGATAATCCGTATGACATGATAAAACTTTCGGTCGAAGAAATAAAAGAAATTATTCGTCCGTGTGGTCTTTCACCAATGAAATCGAAAGGGATTTTCGGATTATCACAAATGATTATCGAGCAACATAATGGTCAAGTTCCTCAAAGTTTTGAAGCTCTAGAAGCCATGCCGGCCGTGGGACATAAAACAGCGAGTGTAGTTATGAGTCAAGCTTTTGACGTACCTGCTTTTCCTGTTGATACGCATATTCACCGATTAATGTATCGTTGGAATTTGACTAATGGCAAAAATGTAACCCAAACTGAAAAAGATGCCAAACGCATTTTTCCTGAAGAAATCTGGAACGATTTACACCTACAAATTATCTGGTACGGACGAGAATATTCACCTGCACGTGGTTGGGATTTAGACAAAGATATTATTACAAAAACTATAGGAAGACAATCGGTTTTGAAAGATTATTACAAAAAAAACGCTCAATAATTTGAGCGTTTTTTTTGTTAATTCAAGATTGTTTCGAAAGTTCCCTCACCAATTTTGTCTATTCTTAATGCTTTAGAATAGTTCAATATAAAATTGACTGTTTCTTTTTTTGGTAACATTTTAGGGGTTGCATTTTTCTTTTTAAAGTAAATTTTTGCCATACTATTATTTAATTTTATAGTATAACGCAAACTAAAAAAAAAAATTGCTTAATTCGTTAAAACAATTTGATTTTTATCAATTATCCTTCTCAAATTTATTAATGCATAACGCATTCTTCCCAATGCTGTATTGATACTTACTCCTGTTGATTCAGATATTTCTTTGAAACTTAAATCTTGATAAATTCTCATTTCGACCACTTCTCTTTGGTCATCTGGCAATTCTTTAAGTAATTTAATTAAGTCTTTTTCAACTTGGTCGGTAATAATTTTATTTTCAATATTTGGGGAATTATCACTCATAATCGAAAAGATAGAAAACTCTTCCGTTTCTCTATACATGGGCATCTTTTTGGTTTTTCGAAAATGATCAATAATCAAATTATGAGCAATTCGCATAACCCAAGGCAAAAATTTTCCTTCTTCGTTATAGGAATTACTTTTAAGTGTTTTAATAACTTTTATAAATGTATCTTGAAATATATCATCAGAAATATCTCTGTCTAATACTTTTGAATATATAAAACCAAAAATTTTAGATTCGTGCCTTTTTACTAATGTAGATAATGCCGATTCATCACCATCGATGTAACGCCTTACCAATAAAGCATCTGGGAGTTGATTTGTAGCCATAACAATACTTTTAGATTTTGGGTTTATCTTAAGAGATTATCTCTTTTAAAAAAGTATTTCTTTGTTATAAGCTTCTGTTTTAGTGTTAGTAGACATCAAATTTAGTATAATTAATTTTATATTAACAACATTAGTTTAAAAAATTAACATTTTGTTTCAAATAATGTTTAAAAAGTTTAGTTGTCAACCATACTAAAACAAAAAGAGAGTACGCACAAATTATAATAAAAAAGCAGAATTGATTATCTTTGTGAAAATTGACTTTTCAAATGATTCATCAAGATATTTCAAAACTAAATCCAAAGGAAAATATAATTATAAAAGGTGCTCAAATTCATAATTTGAAAAACCTTGACGTTGCTATTCCTCGTAACAAATTAGTAGTAATTACTGGACTTTCAGGTTCTGGAAAATCTTCTCTGGCTTTCGATACTTTGTATGCCGAAGGACAACGTCGTTATGTAGAAAGTTTATCTAGTTATGCCCGACAATTTCTTGGTCGTTTAGACAAACCAAAAGTCGAATATATAAAAGGAATTGCGCCTGCTATTGCTATCGAACAAAAAGTAAACACAACCAATGCTCGTTCTACAGTAGGAACTTCGACCGAAATTTATGATTATCTAAAATTACTATATGCCAGAATTGGTAAAACTATTTCACCAATTTCTGGTCTTGAGGTTAAAAAAAATACGGTTACCGATGTTATAAATGATGTAAAAACCTTCGAAATTGATTCTAAATGGTTGCTCCTCGCTCCTATTCACCTAGAAGAAGGACGAAAATTAGAAGACAAACTAAAAGTGCTTTTGCAACAAGGTTTTGCTCGTATTTTGGTTAAAAATGAGATGATTCGTTTAGATGAAATCGACCAACACACATTAGACCACAAAGACATATTACTTATTATTGATAGAATTGTTCTTAAAGATGATGAGGATTTTTTCAACCGACTAGCAGATTCTGTACAAACCGCTTTTTATGAAGGCAAAGGGATTTGTTATCTACAAGAAGTAAATTCTGATAAAAAATACAGTTATAGTGCAAATTTCGAGTTAGATGGATTGTCTTTTTTAGAACCAAACGTTCATTTGTTTAGTTTTAATAATCCTTACGGAGCTTGTCCTGTTTGCGATGGTTACGGAAATATTATTGGTATCGATGAAGAATTGGTTATCCCAAACACCGCTTTGTCTATATACGAAAATGCCATTTATCCTTGGCGTGGCGAAAGTATGGGTTGGTTTCGTGACGAGTTAGTAAATAATAGTCATAAGTTCGATTTTCCTGTTCATAAGCCTTATTTTGAATTATCAGATACGCAAAAAGATTTGGTTTGGACTGGTAATAAATATTTTCAGGGTTTGAATGGTTTCTTCAAAGAGCTGGAAGAAAAAAATTATAAAATTCAAAATCGAGTGATGCTTTCTCGTTATCGAGGAAAAACAAAATGTCATGCTTGTAAAGGAAAAAGACTTAGACAAGAAGTGTATAATATAAAAGTAGGCGGAAAAACATTACCCGATTTAGTCGATTTATCTATAAAAAATACTGTTTTATTTTTCAAAGATTTAAAACTGTCTGATTATGATGCTAAAGTTGCAAAACGATTGCTCATAGAAATTAATAACCGATTATCTTTCCTACAAGAAGTTGGGTTAGATTATTTGACTTTAAACAGAAATTCAGCTACATTATCTGGTGGCGAATCTCAACGAATAAATCTTGCCACATCATTAGGAAGTAGTTTGGTGGGATCTATGTATATTCTCGATGAACCTAGTATTGGTTTGCATCCAAAAGATACCGAAAAATTAATTCAAGTGCTTATTTCTCTTCGTGATTTGGGAAATACTGTAATTGTTGTCGAACACGATGAGGATATTATGAAAGCCGCCGATATGATTATAGATATTGGTCCTGAAGCTGGAACTTTTGGTGGTGAATTAGTCGCTCAAGGAACTTTTGATGAAATATTGAAATCATCATCATTAACAGCGCAATATTTAAATGGAGATTTAGAAATTTCTGTACCCAAAACCAGACGAAAATCTTCCACATATATCGAAATATTAGGAGCTCGTGAGAATAACTTGCAAAATGTAGATGTTAAGTTTCCGTTAGAAATGCTTACTGTAATTACAGGTGTTTCAGGTTCAGGAAAAAGTACTTTGGTTAAGAAAATACTTTTTCCAGCGATGCAAAAAAAGATTGATGGTGTGGGTGAAAAAGCAGGGCAATTTACCGAAATGCGTGGTTTTTATCACAAAATTCACCATATCGAATATGTAGATCAGAACCCAATAGGGAGAAGTTCGCGTTCTAATCCAGTAACTTACATCAAAGCTTACGATGATATTCGAGAGTTGTATGCCAAAGAAAAACTCTCTAAAAATCGTGGTTATCAAGCCAAACATTTCTCGTTTAATGTTGACGGTGGTCGTTGCGAAACTTGCAAAGGAGAAGGTTCTATAAATGTTGAAATGGTTTTCATGGCAGATGTTTCCTTGCCTTGCGAAACTTGTAATGGGAAACGTTTCAAAAAAGAAGTGCTCGAAGTACAATTTGAAGGAAAAAATATCGATAATATTTTAACGATGACTATTGACGAAGCTTTAACCTTTTTTATTGATACGAAACAAACTAAAATTTCTCAAAAACTGCAACCTTTACAAGATGTTGGTTTGGGTTATGTACAATTGGGACAATCATCATCGACACTTTCTGGTGGTGAAGCACAAAGAATAAAACTCGCTACTTTTTTAGTAAAAGGCGCAACTAAAGAAAAAGCTTTGTTTGTTTTTGATGAACCAACAACAGGATTACATTTTCATGATATTCAAAAATTACTCAAATCGTTTAATGCGTTAATCGAAAAAGGACATTCTATTATTGTTATCGAACACAATCTAGATATGATAAAATGTGAAGATTGGGTTATCGACCTTGGTCCTGAAGGGGGC
>NZ_JAYURN010000065.1:0-45861 GCF_043756175.1 Flavobacterium sp. | reverse complement strand
GTGGAAAGCCCACAGTCTCGTCTTTTGGGACGAGACGAGGACTTGTAACGAATAGCCCGACCCGAAGCTTTTCGCGGAGGGACACGCCATAATTTGACAATCCCAAACCGATGCCTTTAACTAAACTTAATGGCTTTTACTGGAGATATTTTAGTTATTATATAGGAAGGTATTAGTAAAACTAGTAGACATACTGTAATTGTCCCTAAATTTAATAACAAGATTGACCATAAATTTATATTGACAGGAGCTTGGTTTACATAATAATTTTCGGGATTAAGTTTGATTATACCCGTATATTTTTGAACAAGTAATAACCCTATTCCTATTATGTTCCCCCACAACAGCCCTTTTATAATTAAATGTGCTGCATTATAAAGGAATATTTTACGAACTGCCCAGTTATTTGCACCTAATGATTTTAATATCCCAACCATTTGTGTTCTTTCGAGAACTAAAACTAACAATGCTACAACCATATTAATAGTAGAAACAACTATCATGATAACGAGTATGACTATAATATTAAAATCGAATAGTTTGAGCCACTCGAATATGTAATAGTATTTTTGAACTATGGTTTGGGTATCTAAGGTTTTTGAAGCATCGGTTTTGTTTTGTGAGTTATTATATACTTCAGCTCCTTTTTCTTCTATCTTGTCAAAATCATTTATAAATACTTCGAAAGCGCCTACTTCGGTTGGCTTCCATTTGTTGATTCGTTGTATGTGTCGAATGTCTCCTATTATATAGGTAGCGTCGAATTCCTGAAATCCTGAATTATATATTCCAACAATTTTGAATACTCGAAGGTTTGGGAGTTTGTTTTCTCCTTCTTTCATAAAGAAAGTATTGCATTTGTCACCAAGTTTTAATTGAAGTCTGTTTGCTAAATATTCCGAGATCAGTATTTCGGAGTTAAGTTCCGATTTTAAGTTTGGAATTCGGCCTTGTACTAAATACTCAGTCATATTTTCCCAACGGTATTCTTTTCCTACGCCTTTGAAAACTATTCCTTCAAAAGCTTCTTCGGTTCTAATAATCCCTGCTTTGCTCGCTACGGCCTGAATATGCTGTATTCCTTCAACAGAAGTAAATTTGGGATAAAAATCTTGATTAGTCGATATTGGAGACAAACTAACTTGAGATTGATTATCATCGAAATTTGAAATAAGTATATGTCCGTTGAAGGCAGCTACTTTTTGGCGTATTTTTTGTTGTAATCCTGTTCCAGTGGCAATAGAAACAATCATCATAATCATACCAATGGCAATTGCGGTTATTGCAATTTTTATAATTGGTGCAGATATACTACTTTTATGATCTTTAGCGTTGGTTAATCTCTTTGCTATGAAATATTCTAAATTCAAACAGTTATGATTTATAAATTGATGTCCAAAAATACAGTTTTATTCCTTTTGATGGTTGTTTTTTCTTGCGGAAGTGCTAATAAATCGAAAGCCGAAAGTCAAAAGTCGAAAGAAAACGAAATAACAATTCAAAAACCAATTTTTGGCTTGACAATATTGACTGGAGCCGATAATTATAACACCTATTTACCTTTATTGAAAGACAAAAAAATAGGAATCGTTACGAATCAAACTGGAATTTTGACTGACAAAACCCATTTGGTCGATTTTCTTATTCAAACGAAAATCAATCTGACGAAAATATTCGCTCCAGAACACGGATTTCGTGGTACTGCCGATGCTGGCGAACATGTAATTGATGGAAAAGATGCTAAAACTAGCTTGCCTATTATTTCACTTTATGGTGATAACAAAAAACCAAAACCCGAACAATTAGCAGGAATAGATATTATGGTTTTCGATTTGCAAGATGTGGGTGCAAGATTTTATACCTATATATCATCATTACATTATATTATGGAAGCTTGTGCCGAAAACAATATTCAGCTTATCATTTTAGACAGACCCAATCCTAACGGAAGTATTGTAGACGGACCAATTCTTGAAAAAGAGTTTACCAGTTTTGTAGGAATGCATCAAATCCCAACGTTGCACGGCATGACGATTGGCGAATATGGCAAAATGATAAATGGTGAAAAATGGCTCAAAAACGGAATTCAATGCAAACTCACCGTCATTCCTTGTTTGAATTACAATAGAGAAATGACATATAGCTTACCTACAAAACCATCGCCAAATTTACCAAACGACCAATCGATAAATTTATATGCAAGTTTGTGCTTTTTTGAAGGAACTAATATAAGTGTAGGTCGAGGAACTGAAAAACAATTTCAGATTTATGGTTCCCCTTATTTACCAAAAAGTGGCTTTAGCTTTACTCCTATTCCGAATTTTGGAGCAAAAGAACCAGTATATAAAAATATTGAATGTTACGGAGACGATTTATCGGCTGTTGCCAAAGTAAAAAAATTGGAAATAAAATGGCTCATTGAAGCATACCAAACTACCTCAGACAAATCGAAGTTTTTCAATTCCTTTTTCACAAAACTTGCTGGGACTAAGAAGTTACAAGAACAAATTGAAGCTGGAATATCTGAAATAGAAATTAGAAAATCTTGGGAAAACGGATTGATTGCATTTAAAAAAATGAGAGCGGAATATTTGATATATTAGTCGAATGTCATAAAGTCGAATGTCATAAAGAAGTATCAGGCTTTATGACTTTAGACTTTAAAACTTTATGACTATAATGGCATTTTCAACTTCATTTTCTCAACAATATTAAAGGCTGCAGGACAAATCGCAACGTTTTTTAGGGTTAAATCTGTAATTTGATTAAACTTCTTTCTATCAGTATGCGGGAATTCTCGACAAGCTTTTGGGCGAACATCATATATAAAACAAGAATTGTCTTGGTCTAGAAAATTGCAAGGAACGGTTTGCAAAACATAATCCTGATCTTCGTCCATTCTTAAATACTGGTCGATAAACTGTTGTGGTTTCTGGCGTAGGTGTTTCGAAATACGTTCGATATCGGCACTGGTAAAAAGCGGCCCAGTTGTTTTACAACAATTAGCACAATCTAAACAATTGGTTTTTTTAAATTCGGCATCATGCAAATCTTGCATCACATAATCTAAGTTTTTGGGCGGCTTATTTTTTAGCTTTACAAAATACTTTTTGTTTTCGATATGCTTATCTTTGGCTTCTTTAGGAAGTTGTTGTAAAATTTGTTTCATAAGGAAGTTTAAAAGTTTATGTGTTTAGAAGTTTAGTTTCAAATGCTTCAACAATTGGCGAAATTACTAAACTTTTTAAACTTCTAAACATCCTAAACTCTAAATAATAAATTTTGTCCCGATAGTTATCGGGAAACGAATGTTGAATTTTGAAAGACAAAAAAATGTTAGACCTTTTCGGAAAAGCCATACTCGATTATCAAACAAATAATTCGCCAGAAGACCTTATCACTGAAACTTCTATTTCTGATGCTGACGAAATGAGTGTTGCTTATTTGTTTCGATCTTATATCGAAATGCCAAAATTGGAACAAAAAGCCTTACAATTAGCAAAAGGAAAAGTTCTCGACGTAGGATGTGGCGCAGGAAGTCATTCGTTATCGCTACAAAACGAACGAAATCTTACGGTTACTTCAGTAGATATTTCCGAAAAAGCAATTGAAGCTTGTCAACTTCGTGGTTTAAAAAATGCTCGTGTCGCTAATATTTTGGATATTGAAAATGAAAAATATGATACCATTATTTTATTAATGAACGGAACTGGAATTTTTGGAACATTAAAAGAAACAACTAAATATTTAAAGAAGCTAAAATCTCTTTTAAATCCAAACGGTCAAATATTAATTGATTCTTCCGATATTATTTATATGTTCGATGAAGACGAAGATGGAAGTTTTCTTATTCCTGCCGATGGTTATTATGGGGAACTTACTTTTACAGTTCAATATAAAGGAGAAACCGAAGATACATTTCCTTGGTTGTATTTAGATTACAACACGCTTCAAAATGCCGCAAATGCAAATGGTTTGCAATGCGAATTAGTTATGGAAGGTGAACATTTTGATTATTTAGCGAGACTTTTTTAGGAGCTAATCCCGTCTCGTCCTAAAAGACAAGATTACAATCTTTTGCTTTTTAAAGAAAAAATCAAAAAGATTTCCACTATAATCAGGGCTATTATCAAACTTACACTTCAATCAAATTTGTAGTTTTTATAATATCTTGTAATGCAGCATACAAAATATCTAAATCTTCTTGCGAGTTATACCCATTTATAGAATATCTGATATAAACATCTCCGTTTAGTGGCATTACTGGAATTTGAATTTTGTATTTATCAAACAACAAATCTTTCAATTCTTGCGGATTATTTGTTTTTACAGGAACACTCGCCATTTGCCCGAGAAATTCAGAAGTTATAGGACAAATAGGATTTGTTCCCAGCAAATCGCAAAAACGCTGATAATTATCTAAAACGATTTGTTTGCAATCCTCAGATTTTTGTTTCCAATTATTTTTTTCTAAAAAACTTACCACGGTTGGTGTACATAAAAAAGCAGAAATATCACGAGTTCCTTGGTATTCATGATAATCTAAAAATTGACTTTCTCCAGGAATCAAACTTTCATATCCCCAACTCACTACTAGCGGTTCTAAATCGTTTTGCAATTCTTTTTTTACATATAAAAACGAACTACCTTTTGGAGCAAGCATCCATTTATGCAAAGTTCCCGTATAATAATCTGGGTTTAATTCTTGAATATTTAAATCGATATGACCTGGGATATGCGCTCCATCTACAATTGTTATTAGTCCTAATTCTTGGGCTTTATCGCAAATTTCTTTTACTGGAAAAAGTAAAGCTGTTGCACTTGACATTTGATTTATGAAAACAATTTTAGTTTTACAGGAATATCCTTTCCAAAACTCTTCTATAATTTGTCTCTTGGAGACAATTGGTAAAGAGATTTTTTGTCTTATGTATTTAGCGCCTGATTTTTTACAATAAAAATGCCAAGTTCTATCCATAGCTCCATATTCGTGATTGGTAGTTAGAATTTCATCATCTTCTTTCAAATTTAAACTACGCATAATCGTGTTAATAGCAAATGTCGGATTTGGTGTAAAATACAGATCTTGAGCATCGCAACCTACATATTTTGCTAAACTTTCTCTTGCGGTTTTTAAATATCCTAGTTGCTTTTTCTGGATAAACTGTACAGGCTCACTTTCTAATTCTAATTGAAATCGTTGAAATTCTTCGAATATTGGTTTCGGACATGCTCCAAAAGAACCATGGTTTAAAAAAGTTATTTTGTTGTCGAGTAGAAATTGTGACTTCATTGTTTATATTTTAAAACTAATGTAAATAAAAAATCCCATTCACATAGCGAATGGGATTCTAAATTATACTTTTATTATTATTTAATTGTAATAGGAAAATTATAAACTACTGGGACATTTATCCCGTTTTGGCTACCTGGAGTCCATTTTGGGCATTTTGTTAATACTCTTTTTACTTCTTTTCCTGCATTACCAACTTCTTTAATGATATTAACTTTACTAATACTACCGTCGACATCTATAACTATACTCACTTCAAGTACACCAGTTGCAACTTCTTCTTCCTCTGTTACTGGCGCTTGATAATTTTTCATCACAAACTTCATAAACTCGTTAATTCCTCCCGGAAAAACAGGTTTCGTCTGTACCGTTTCATACAGAACCGGTATTTCACTTTTTTGCCTCGTAGCTGTTTGAGACAATAATATGTTTGTACACACGGTAAAAACAAATAAAATCAAAAATTTTTTCATAACTCATTGTATTTAATCAATTAACAAACATTACCGGGGCTAGTAATTTAAGTACAATTATATAATAACATCGCTGAAGTGCAAAATAAAATCGATGAAATGCATAAAAAAAAAATTTACATATAAATATTCCTACGTAAATAGTGCAAAAAACATATTGTTATTTTCAAAAATAAAATTAACTATTTGACTTTTAGAAACATAAAAAAACTCATTCGAAATCCACGAATGAGTTTTTTTATTATGACATGTAAGATAGAATTATTGCCCTCTTATGATAATTGGTAATTGAAATGCGACTCTTACTGGTTTTCCCCCTTGTTCTCCAGGTGACCAATTTGGTGATTTAGATACTACTCTTTTTGCTTCTTCTCCAGTTCCTGACCCTAAATCATTTAGTATTTTTATTTCAGTAATTTTTCCTGAAACTTCTACAACAAAGCTAACTTTTATAGTCCCAGCTAGCCCTTCCACTTCTGGAGTATTAAAATTTTGACCAATAAATTTCATGAATTCATTATATCCCCCTGGAAATTCAGGTTTAACTTCAGCATCTTCATAACTAATTGGAAGACTTTTAGCAACACTTAATGGTGCTTGTGCAAAAATAAATTGTGTCGCAAGCATAACCATTGCTAGGAGCAGAATTTTTTTCATAATTGCGTGGTATTTTAGGTTAAATTTTAAAAAAAAAATCCAAATACAGTTTTTAAGTTATTTTCATTGGGGCGAAAATAAATTTTAACATTTTGATTATTAAAACTTTAGCAAGTGTATTGTAAATATTTTTAATAGCGAAATAAAATCGACTAAACGCATATTTTATAGACGAAATACTCGGTGTGTAGTAAAAAACTTAATACTTTATATTTATTTTAAATTTATAGCAATTGGTAAAGAATACCTTACTCTAACAGGTTTGCCATCTTGAATTCCAGGCGACCATATTGGGCAATTCTTCATTAACCTTACAGCTTCTTCTCCCGTTCCGTATCCAATATCTCTAATTACTTTTATATCTCCAACACTTCCATCTTTTTCGATAACAAATTGTACAAAAACTCGTCCTTTTAAAAAGGGAATATTTGGGTATTTGTAATGTCGCTGAACATAATTTCCGAATTCTTTGAAACCTCCTGGGAATTCTGGTTGTTTTTCTATACCAGCCGAGCTATAAATTGTTTCAATATTTGATTCTTGTGCAAATCCTCTTGCTTGAAAGGTTAATATAAGAATTAAAACAACAAAATACTTTTTCATACTTAGGGAATATTCAAATATTTGTGTGTTTGTAAGGATACTCTCCATTTTGGGTTATTCATAACATAATCGACAATTAGTGGTGTCATTTCTTCCTTTTTACTCCATTCTGGTTGGAGAAAAAGTATGGCATTTTTATTTACTTTTGTGGCTTGTTCTTCAGCAAAAATAAAATCATGCTTGTTGTAAATAATTACTTTTAACTCATGGGCAATTTCATAAGCGTCTGCTACTGGGAGTTTGTTTTTTTTTGGTGAAAGACAAAACCAATCCCAATTTCCTGTTACAGGATACGCTCCAGATGTTTCGATGTGTACTTGTAGGTTTTCTGCTTTAAGTTTTTGGGTTAAAACTTTCATGTCCCAGGTAAGTGGTTCTCCACCAGTTACGACAATAGTTTTTGCGTATTTTTTTGCATTTTCGACAATCACATCAGTCTTTGTTGGTGGATGAAGTGTTGCGTTCCAGCTTTCCTTAACATCACACCAATGGCAACCCACATCGCAACCGCCTATTCGGATAAAATAAGCTGCTGTTCCTGTATGATATCCTTCTCCTTGTATGGTATAAAATTCTTCCATAAGCGGAAGCATTTCTCCTTTTTCAACTGCAATTTGTATTTCTTTTGTGAGCATTGTATATTATATAATTTACAAAGATAGTGTTTTCGGCAATTTGTTTATTCTGTAATTTGTTTATTATTTAGGGATTTAACCCCCGAGATAAAAACAAAAATCCTAAAATAGCCCCGATTACTATGACTTAAACAAGTAAAAAAGTCATTTTTTTTCAAAAAATGCCTTTAGGTTTTTTTAGGCATAGGAAGCATCTGAATAAGAATTAAAAGGAAGGATTTTACGCCTTCCTTTTTTGCTTTGACTTATTCGTCGGCACCAAAGGTTTATTCCTGATAGGTTACTCCTCAGCAGAGCCTGTTTCCGCTTCGCCTTGGTAAAACAAAGCTATAAAAAAAGAACTATTCTATGCCGCTTTTCTGATTTCAAACATTTTGTTTTCTCTAATTCATGCACAAACACGATGTATTAATTTGTTTCTTACATTATTGACTACTAACATTTTGTTTTTCCCTTGGGCAACCTTACGATTAAAATACAGCTTTGTTTCTGGGTCATGAGCAATTGCAGATAATGCACACATATGTAATTGCTTTTTTAGTTTTTTATTTGCCATGTGATGTACTTTTGGTTTGGCTCTAATACTTTTTCCAGAAGTGTATTCAAAGGGTACAACACCAGCATAACAAGCTAATTGACGTGGGGTTGAATACTTTTCAAATCCATTTGTAAAACAAATTAAAAATAGCGTTGTTACCTTTCCAATTCCTGGAACTGACATAGCTTTTTGATATACCATATCAAGTTTTTCATCTTGTTTAATCAACTCGTCTAATTGTTTTTCTATAGCTTTTAAATCTTTTTCTAAACCTTTAATTGAGTTTGTTTGATGTTTTACAACAAGTTTGCAAACTTCCGGCTCAAAAGATTTTAATTCATTAGAATTGCGTTTTAATGTCGATTTATACATTGTGAGTTTTTCTCGAAGCATCAACAAACCTTTAATTTTTTCGACACAAAGTTTTTTGGGTATATATAAGGTTGCTTCATCCTTATTTTTCATCGCATAAAATGCAATTCTTTCAGAATCAACTTTGTCATTTTTACCTCTCTGAATACCCATACTTCGGATGATTTTCAAGGACATTTCTAACCAAATCGAAAAGTCAAAAGCCATTAAATGTTTTAAAATCAGTTTACTATACATTCCAGTATGTTCAAGACAAACTAATGTATTCTCTGAGTTACCATCAAATGTTTTTAACCACTTACAAAGTAATTTTATGCCTTTTGAATCATTAATAAACTGATTGTGAACTAAATGTTCTTTTTTGCCTTCAACAATAATTGTTGCGTCAAAATATTCTTTAGACACATCAATTCCAAGAAAATGTTTAAATTTGCTCATAGGATAAGTTTTTAAAGATTAGCAACTAAACTACTGAAACAATCGAAACCTTGATAATAGGCCATTATGCCTGAATTACTATTCTGATGCTTTTCAGTAAAAACCGACAAAGTCCTAATCGGGGGATAAGTCGTTAGCTTTGATAGCGCGCTGGTTCACTTTGTCGGTTAAGTTGTTTAATCAAATTTAAAGAAATATTCTTTGATACAAATCTAAAGGATAGATGTGAAAATCCTATTATTGCGATTATTAAGATTCTGATTTGAAACAAAATACTCATCGCAAGAATAGATTGGAACGATAGCGGGAATATAATTGACAAAAGTACCCGTAACTTTCGCTCATAAAAAAACCGTCTCGTTTTTTAGAACTAGACGGTTTTTAGTAATTTTCAATGTACTATTTAAGTGCTTTTTGAATGTTTAAACTATCAGAGTTTGTTGGCTCAATCGCTAACGCTTTTGTAATATATTCGGTAGCTTTTACTTTATCCTTTTTGTTATGCAAAGCTAAATTTTGATAAGCTTCTACAAATTTTGTTTTGTTTGCTGGCTTGTCTAATTCGATAGCTCCTTTTTCGGTTACTACTCGAATATAGTCTGCGTAGCTTTTGGCCATTTGTTCTTCTGCTAATGCATCATTCTGCAATAAACTATTTACTCTTGCTCTATATATGTATGCATCTTGGGTTGTTGGTGAAGCGATTGATACATTATCGAATGCTTTGTCAGCCTTTTTTAGAGCTACAACATCAACTTTTGCTACATCTTTGTCTGAATTATCAAAATACAATGCATATCCTAAATAAAAATTATCATATAAATAATTTTTAGAGTTTGGGTTAGATGTTGCTACTTCGTATATAGCCGCTGCATATTTGTAAAGTTTTTGTTCAAAATATTTTTTCCCAATTTCGTTTAAATCGTTTGCCATTGGCTTGTCTAAATCTACCGCTTTACGAAAATTAGATACTGCTGTTTGAAATAAAACATCATTTATTACTGGTTTTGTTTCTGGTGTTGCTGGTACTGGTGTTGAATTTTTTAGTTGTGCTAAACCTAAATACAAATAATCACGACCAATAACTTTGTTTCTTGGGTTTGTTGTGTAATCCGTTAATGCTTGTATTGCTGCGTCAGAATTTCCATTTTCGTATAAAGCATAACCTAGATAACGGAAAATTCTTGGGTTTACTTTGTCTAACTTTTTCATTGCTTCAGCTTCTTTTTCAAGAGCTTTGTAATCTTTTGCAAGGATTAAAAACTCTGCGTGACGAAATCGTGATGCTAATGAATAATCTGTTAGACTCATATATTTTTCGTAATACTCTAATGCTTTTGCAGTGTATTCTTTGTATTTTGTTTTGTCGTTAGCTCCCCATTGATAATAAGTTTCAGCTAGTTCTCGGTACACTGGCCCGTAATTTGGATTGATAGCGACAACTCCGTCGAAAGCCGATTTTGCTTCAGCAAATGCTTTTGCTCCTTTTAATAAAACACCCAATTGCATTTTTGCTTTTAGCAAAGTTGGATCTGCTTCGAATGCATTTCTATAAGCTGCATAAGCATCATTTTGATTTCTATCTCCATAATAAGCATCACCCAAAGCCATTTGTGTTTGTGCATCATTAGGATTTATAGTTTTTGCTTTTGTTAAATTAGCAATTGCTTTCTTGAAATCTGGCTTTTCAGCATTTGTAAATGCTTTACCAATATAAACAAATTGCTCTATATCTTTCTTTTTGATGTCTTTTGTAGCTTGATCAAAGTTAAATTGGGCAGCATCAACATTACCAATATTTAAATCTAATTGACCTAAACCAATATAGTTAAAGTTTGCAAATTCTTTAGCGGTTAATCCTTTTTGAAAAAACATTTTAGCAGAATCTTGCTGACTTTGTTGTAAGTAAACGTTACCCAACAAAAAAGCGATTTTTCCATTATCTGGCTTTGCTTGAATACCAGCTTTTAAAATAGATTTTGCTTTTTCATACTGCTCAGCATCGATTGCTTTTTTAGCTAATTCAACTTCCTGTGCGTAAGTAGAAAAACCTAAGGCTACTATTGCTATGCTGAAAAATTTAACTTTATTCATTTTATATTTGTGTTTATTATTTTATATTTATCTCTTTTCGAATTTTTATATTTCTGTTTGGTATCTTAGCAGGAACAAGCCCTGATTTTAAAATAATACGTTGTCCTATATCTCCTGACACGAATGAAGCAAAACCCATGCCTAAACCTGGAAATGGTTGATAATTTAACATTTTAATTTCTCGAGTAAGGGGATACAAACCGCTTGCTATATTGTCTTGACTTGGTTTTACGAAAGTTTCGGTCATTAAAGATTTAACACTTAATACTTTAATTTTACTTACCGATTCTTGCATTGCTGGTGATGGTTGTGATAACCAATTTACTCCAACAATACCTATCAATCCTTTATTTTTAGATACAAACTGAATAACTTCATTATTGGTTTGAAAAGAATATATCTTGTCTTTTGGCAAATTATTAATTTTTGCTAATTCTTTAATATAACGAACAGTACTCGAATTCGGATTATCGAAAACCATCCCTTTGAAATCGTTTTGATTTTTTCCTTGCACAAAAGTAATCACTTTTTCTAAATCGATGATTGTATCGCTGTTATTTTTGTGTGAAATAAAAGCAATAGCATCCGTACCAAGTGATGTTATTCTGGGAGTTATTTTTTTAACTCTAAAGATTTCGGCTTCATTTTCTGTTAATTCTCTAGACAAAATGGCTAATTGCTGTTTGTTTTTTGACAATAATTGTACAATTTCTAATTCAGATTTTCCAACCAAAGAAATTGATGCATTGTATTGATTTTCGAAAACTTGTTTCTGATCTTCAATTACTGGAAGCAAAGTTTCATCAACAAGAATAGTCGCTTTCCCTTTTAGGATAGTTTCCTCTTCTTGACTTTTTGTCTTTTTATCACATGAAAACACAACGATAAACAAACAACTTATTAGAACTAATAAACTAGTTTTTCTCATAATTCTGATTTTTGAAAGAAACGAATGAATCGCAAAAATGCATATACAATAACTATGACACCTAACGCTATTCTGTAACCATTAGATATGTTAAGAGGCAAACCTTTCCAGAAGATCACCGCTAAGCCGAAGGCTAGATACAAAACAAAAAACAATATTCCTATAACGAGAAGAAACCGCTCTTTGAGCGATTTCTTCTTGGCATTATTTGAGTTATCAATATGCATTATTCCGTTGTTATACTAATATTTATTGGTAATGAAAAACTAGCTCTAACTGGTTTTCCGTTTTGGATACCTGGAGTCCATTTAGGCACTTTACGAAGCACTCTAATAGCTTCCTCCTTTGTCCCGTAACCTAAATCCCTAATAACTTGAATATCTGTTAAAGTTCCGTCTTTTTCTACGACAAATTTAACAAATACTTTTCCGCTAAGGTCTCTATCTAATTTTTCTCTGATACCATCGATATCATAATTTTTTTTGATAAAACCATAAAACTTTTCCATACCACCTGGGAAACCAGGTTGCACTTCGATACCTGCAGAGTTGTAAATAGTATTGTCTACAATTTCTGCTCCTTGGTCACCATCACCCGTTGGCTGATCGATTACAATTTTTGCGTTTGGATCTCCTTTTTGATCTTTTTCAGCAATAGTTTTATCTTTAAGCTCTTCGATAGTCTTAATTTCCTCTACTACTTTCTCTTTTGCAACAACTTTAGGAGCAACAAATTTCACTTCGTCAATCTTTGGTTTTGGCGGCTCTGGAGGCGGTGGCGGTGGTTTTATAATGTCTTTTGGTTTTTCCATATCAACCAAAACCACTTTTTCGTCGAGTGTGTTTTTTGCTTCGCTTTCAGGAATCATATCTAGAAGCATAGGCAAACCTAAAGCAAAGGCAAAAACAAAGGCACCGCCTAATAATGCTTTGATAGATGTTTTAGGATTCTCTTTTCGCAACTCATAAGCACCATACTTTTTGTTACGACCTTCGAAAACTAAATCTAACCATTGTGGTTTAAATAAATCTAATTTCATTTTCTTATTTTTTTGGTTAAAAAAAACCTATTCTTTATCTAATAAAGCGACCTCCTCTTTTGTAATATCTACAATCGCATAAGTTTTCACTTTACAAATAGCCATCTCGTCAAGAATATCAACTAAATTTCTGTAAGTTGATTTTTTACTTGGTTTGATTATTACAATTAATCCTTTTTTAGGATCTCCAGTTTCAGCAATTACAGATTTAACTCTGGCTAAAATTTCTTTACGAATTCCTTCTTTACCATAAGTTACTTGTTCAGGTCCAGCTAAGGGAGTTCCAAATTGACCCAAATACCATTTCACTTTATCATTTTCTCCTAAAAGGACAGTCAATGATCTGTTGTCAGCAACAAGCACCTCATCTTGCGGCTTATCTTTATCTTGCTTATCCGGCATACCCAAATCCATAGATTGAGGTTTATTCAGCGAAGTCGTAAGCATAAAGAAAGTGATTAACAAGAAAGCCAAATCTACCATTGCAGTTAAATCTACACGTGAGTTTCCTTTTTTACTTCTTACTTTTTTATCACCTTTTCCACCGCCGTCGCCAGTATTTAATTCTGCCATCGTTGTATTTTTTTAAATATTAAAAATCGTCGCCACGTAATCCAGTCACCAAATTGAAACTGTTTATTTTCTGGTCTTGTAAAATATCCATTACTTTTTTAATTTGAGGATATTCTTGTTTTGCATCACCTTTTATAGCCACTTTAAGTTGCGTACCTGCAATTTCTAAAGTAGCCGTTCTTGCGTTGAAAATCCAATCTTTCAATTGGTTGTCTAGAGAATCTTTAGGGATTCCTGGCTGCAAGTTTTTTTGGTTTCTTTCGGCACTACTCTTAGCAATTAAACTTTTTAGCTGCGTCATTGGCACACCAAAACCGTCCATTTGCGAGAATTTTTTCATTTCTTCTGGAGTAAATGTCATACCATATTTGGTACCCATTAGCTCTAGTGTTCTTTTTCTAACATCTTTTCCTGTTACTCCAAAAAAAACTTTACCGTTACCTACTGTTAACATGGCTAAATCTTTTTCAGGCAATTTTGTTTGCACTGTAGAACTTGGCGTATCAACTGGTAATGGCTCTGGTTGCTTTGCTGTAGCGGTCAAGATAAAGAAAGTTAGCAAAAGGAAGGCTACGTCACACATTGCTGTCATGTCGATAGCGGCTGCCTTTTTTTGCGATTTTGCTTTAGCCATAATTTTATTTTTATATATAACGAAGAAAGAAGATTATTCTTCTCTCTTCATTACACTATTTTGATATTATTTTACACTTCCTTTGAAACGTCTGTAAGTATTCACGATAGTATTTGCAGCTTCGTCGATAGAATAAGTTAACGTGTCAATTTTTGAAGTAAAGTAGTTGTAAACAACGATTGCTAATGCTGAAGTTGCGATACCTGTTGCAGTATTGATAAGTGCTTCAGAAATACCATTTGCTAATTCAGCAGAATCTGCTCCACCACCACCTGCTAATCCAGCAAATGCTTTAATCATACCTGTTACAGTTCCCAAAAGACCTGCAAGAGTTCCTAAAGATACTAACGTAGAAATGATTGTTAAATTTTTCTCTAACATTGGCATTTCAAGAGAAGTAACTTCTTCAATTTCTTTGTGAATAGTTTCTGTAGCATCTTCACTGTTAAAACCTTCTGCTTTTACTGCTTGGTATTTTACCAAACCTGCTTTTATTGTATTTGCAACCGATCCTTTTTGTTTGTCGCAAGCATCGATAGCTCCGTCAATATCTCCAGAAGTAACACTTGCTTGAACTTTTGTCATAAATTTATCTAAGTTACCTTTTCCAGCAGCTTTAGATATAACCATAAATCTTTCGATTCCGAAAACAACAACCATTAATAATAATCCCATCAAAACTGGTACAATAGGACCTCCATTATAAACCATTGCACGGTAGTTTCCTGGTAATGGCGTTCCTCCTGAAATTCCTCCAGCAAAATTTGCCCCAGAACCCATCACGAATTTCCAAACTAAAATTCCAACTACAATACATGATACGATAACTATTCCTGAGAACACATCTCCTCCATTTGAACTACTTTCTTTTTTAACGTTTGCCATTTTCTTAAAATTTAAATTTTCTTAATTGATTATAATTTCTTTTTAATTATTAAATAGTGAACGCAAATTTAATTTTTTAGTTCTAATAAAAAAACTTTTTTCAAACTTTATAACCATTTATAACAATAATAATATAATGAAAATATTTAAAAAAAAACATTAAACACAAAATACATTCAAAAACAAACTGATTACTAACTATTTAATACAAAAACCTCTTGTTTTGTATGATAATCACAAAATCCGCAGAAAAAGTATATATTATAGACAATTTACAGAAAAAGCCGATACTTTAAATACAATACCAAAAACTAAGCCATATTTAAAGAAAAAAATAAGAGTTTTATTAAATGAAAAATTAATAACTTGCAAATCTATAATTATATATAATGAGCACAATAGAAAAATTTAAAACCCAAATAACCCAAGGTTACACTTGTAAAGGCGAAAGTATTATTCTTGGCGGGGCCATGCTAGACGGCGAAGCTTTAGATCTGCATGTCACAATTCCATTAAAAACCTTAAACCGTCACGGATTAATAGCTGGTGCTACAGGAACTGGAAAGACAAAAACTATTCAGGTTTTATCTGAACAGTTATCTCAAAAAGGAATTCCAGTGTTAATGATGGACATAAAAGGTGATTTTTCGGGTGTGGCGAAAGCGGGCGAAGAAAAACCATTTATCACCGAAAGACATACTAAAATAAATATTCCTTTCTCACCAAAAGCATTTTCGGTCGAGCTATTATCCCTTTCGGAACAAGATGGCGTTCGTTTGCGTGCTACTGTTTCGGAATTTGGTCCTGTTTTGTTTTCTAGAATTTTAGATTTAAATGATACGCAATCTGGTGTAATATCGGTAATATTTAAATATTGTGATGACAAAAAAATGCCTCTTTTAGATCTGAAAGACATTAAAAAAGTCATGAATTATATTACCGAAGAAGGAAAAGACGAAATCTCCGAAGAATATGGTAAAATTTCGACTTCGACAACGGGAACTATTTTAAGAAAAATTATCGAACTCGAACAGCAAGGCGCTACTACTTTCTTTGGTGAAAAATCTTTCGAAATAGATGATTTGATGCGCATTGACGAAAATGGTCAAGGTTATATAAATATTGTTCGATTGACTGATATTCAAGACAAACCCAAATTATTTTCGACATTTATGTTGAATCTTTTGGCAGAAATATACCAACAAATGCCTGAAAAAGGCGATTTAGATCAGCCCGAATTAGTCATTTTTATAGATGAAGCCCATCTTATATTTAATGAAGCAAGCAAAACTTTGCTAGACCAGATAGAAACTATCATCAAACTAATTCGATCTAAAGGAGTTGGCGTTTATTTTATAACCCAAAATCCCATGGATATTCCCAAAGGCGTTTTGGCACAATTGGGATTAAAAATTCAACATGCTTTAAGAGCATTTACTGCTAATGACAGGCAAGCAATAAACCAAACTGCCGATAATTATCCGACTTCCGACTTTTATAAGACCGAAGAATTATTAACTTCGTTAGGAATTGGAGAAGCATTGGTAACAGCACTTAACGAAAAAGGAATTCCTACGCCGTTAGCCGCAACTATGATGCGTGCTCCAGAAAGTAGAATGGATATTTTGACCGAAGATGAAATTGCTACAATAAATTCGAAGTCAAAATTAGTAGCAAAATATGCCGAAGAGATTGATCGTGAAAGTGCTTACGAGATTCTGACTAAAAAAATTGAAGACATC
This sequence comes from Flavobacterium sp., assembly GCF_043756175.1. GTDB lineage: Bacteria > Bacteroidota > Bacteroidia > Flavobacteriales > Flavobacteriaceae > Flavobacterium. The sequence goes on along the minus strand of NZ_JAYURN010000065.1, from coordinate 28,957 downwards.
TCGGAAGAAGTTGCAGAAAAAGAAGAAGAAAAACGAGAAAGTAAAGAGCCTGGAATGGGAGAAGTTGTTGGAAAATCAGTTTTGAAGGTTGTTACGAGTGCAAGTTTTATTCGTGGTGCTTTTAGCGTTTTAATGAAGGTGTTGAGAAAATAAATTAAGATTAAATCTCTCCTAATTAAATTAGATGTTCTTCTAACTCACAATAACAAAAAATAATGAAAAAATATACAATTCAAAAATCCCCTTTTGTAGTCCCTACAACTGACGGAAAATTCATTGAAGAACACCATGGAAAAGCCACAACTGGTAATTCTGAAATTTCAATCGCACATATGATTGCACCTTCTGGCTGGAGTGAACCTTTTCAAACACCGGAATTTGATGAATATACTTATATAATTTCAGGCAAAAAACAATTTATTATTGAAGATGAAATTGTAATCCTAGAAGCTGGACAATCTATAAAAATAGAAAAAAACACACGAGTTCAATATTCGAACCCTTTTGATGAAATTTGCGAATATATTGCAATTTGCACTCCTGCTTTCGATTTTACGAAAGTGCATCGAGAAGAATAATTTCAATATCAAGAATCAATAGCAGTGTCAAAAATTAAATTTAAAAATTGAAATTGTTATTGATTTTTTATTTTTGATAATGCTATTTCAAAAGTTCAATGATTTTATTTTCAACTTCATCTGTTTGCCAATTTGTTTCAATATTATTCATTTTCAAAACTTCTTGCATAATTGTTTCTTGAAAATCACCAATAGCAAGGGCTTCCGAATACGGGCGAGTAGAAAAAGTTACTCTGTCGTATAAAGGAATCCATTTCTCTGAGTGTTTTGAGGCAAACCATTTTTCGATTTTCTTTTGAAGCAAGAATTTTTCGTCGGCAGTTTTTGTACTCATTTCCATAAAATTACGATAAGAAAGTTCCGCAATAGCATCGGCATTAGGTTTTCTGGATTTTTCATATTCCGAGAAAATTGTTTTCCAATCGTTTCCGTATTGCTGCATCTTTTCGTGCAAAATGGTAATATCTTCGAAACCTGCATTCATTCCTTGTCCATAAAATGGAACTATAGCATGTGCTGCATCACCAATTAAGGCTACTTTATCACTATAAGTCCAAGGAAAGCATTTCATAGTAACCAATGTACTGGTTGGATTTTTAAAGAAATCTTCGGCTAAATCTGGAATTACATCTATTGTATCTGGTAAGTTTTCTGCAAAAAAAGCTTCTACTTTTGGACGATCATTTAGGGATGCAAAAGAATTTTCACCTTCAAAAGGCATAAAAAGTGTGCAAGTAAAACTTCCGTCGAGATTAGGCAATGCGATGAGCATATATTTTCCTCGTGGCCAAATATGTAAAGAATGTTTGTCTAGTTTGTAACTACCATCGGCATTCGCTGGAATATGTAATTCTTTGTAACCTGTATTTAAGAAATTTTGCGAATAGTTAAACATGCTTTGGCGTTGCATACGATGACGGATTCTAGAAAAAGCACCATCGGCACCAAAAACCATATCATATTTTACGTCAGTCCATTCACCACGTTCGGTTTCTCCCATTTGTAGTGTGGCATCGGTAAGATTTACGTCCCAAATTTTTTGTTCGAAAAAGAATTCGGCACCAGCTTCTTCCGCCAAATCAATCATTTTACGATTTAAAACACCTCTAGAAATAGAATAAATACATTCTCCTTGCAAGCCGTAATGTTGAAAATTTAATTGATTACCAACGTGAATTGCTCGTTTTTCCATGGCAATGGCGATATGGCGTACTTTGTCACCAACACCAGCACCATCGAGCGCTTTCCAACCACGATTAGACATCGCCAAATTGATAGAACGTCCAGAAAACTGAATGGTTCTAATATCCGGACTTCGATCATAAACATGAACCGTGTGACCTTCTTTTTTAAGATATATTGCTAGTAATGAGCCAACTAAACCAGATCCTACAATTGCAATTTTTTGAGATTTCTGCATTAAATAATTACGAATTACGAATTAAAAATTACGACCCGAGCGATAGCGAACGGATGAAGCAATGAAAGCTGTAATATTAATCATAGTTTTAAGTCTGCAAAGATGCGGCTATTTATTTAGCTTTGAAAACCAATTTGGTAGAAGTTTTTATGATTTCTTCTTTATTAAGTTTCATTTTTCTGAATTTTCCTTGCAAATACATTTCGGCTTGATCGTTATAATGAGCGCTCATCGGATTCCCAGATTGCCCAGTCGGCAAGATACTCCAGCTATTTTCTACATCAGAAAAATCGATAATTCGTCGGGTTGATGGACCAGCTTTTACAATATGTTCTATTTCGTCCGAGTAATCGAACATCGTGTTATTTATAACTTCATTTGTTCCCGAAATTTCAAATTTTCCAACATTAAAAAATGGTTTAAATAAAGCCACACTTCCTAGTGGATGTTTGTATTCTACTTTGTGAACTTTGTTCCAAGTCCAAGAATTCACATCGGCTCCTAGTTGGGTATTTAAACTCGAAATGGCTTGTTTGAATGACAAATTTAATATCTCGCTTCGGGTTTCTTTTTTGTTATTTGTATCAATATTGTCCCACCAAGGCGAATTTATATTTTTGGTTTGAAAAGCTATACTTTGTTTCATAATATGGGTTTTCAGAAATTGTTTGAATGAAATTTCGCCCATTTCGTCTTGATATGTGTTTTTTAAATAAAAATAAATCAATTTGGTGTAAATAGTTGGCGCAACATCGGTCAAATTGTTTGTTCCTTTCCAGTTTTTTAATAGATTAATTGCTATTTTTTCTTGGTTTGAAAGATTTTCATTATCGATTATTGGTAACATTCCATTTACAATTTCTACCGAAACTGGCGACGTATTATCGGTAAGCATTTTGCTTACATCGTCTTTACTCCAATCACTTTTATTATCTAATAAATTTGTTATTCTTCTGGCTCTATCTTCTGGCAAATAATAACCCGGATAATTGTAACCATCAATCGCTTCGGGCATATTGTTTGAAGAATATACATAATTCCAACTTGGATTTATAGCCGATGGATTTTTGGAATAATCTAAAAACTGTTTTTTATCATCGATGCCATTGGTGCCATTCAAAATAAGATTTGCATTGACACCTTTTTCTAATTTGTATAATTTTCCAGAAGTAAACCAAGCAATATTATTTTTAGCATCGCCATACATAATATTAAGTCCTGGTGCCACAATGTAGGAAACGCCTTTTTGAAATTCAGCTATGTTTTTTGCTCTACTTAAGCTATAAACTGCATCGAGGATTTGGTTGGGTTGTTGCGTGTAAATCCAAGAGAAAGAAACAGGTTTTTGGGTTTTAAAATCGGCAATTAAGTCATTTATTATTGGTCCGTGTTGTGTTTCTTTTATTTTTAAAATTACTGATGTAGAATCTTTAACTTTAATGGTTTTGGTTCTGATTTTATAATTTTCGAAACCATTAGCCGATTTGTATTGATTTTCGTTTTTTGGATTGTTTTCTTCTTGAAACAAATCGGCATCATCGTTTTCGAACATGGTTAATCCGTAAGCATAATCACGATTATGACCTAACAACGGGAATGGAGTTCCCGCAAGATAATAACCATACATTTCATATTCTGGGGAAGTAACATGTGCTTCATACCACGTTCCTGGCTGCGAATATTCGATGTGCGGATCGTTACAAAAAAGCACTTTCCCTGTTTTACTTTTCTTTGGCGAAAGCACCCAACTATTACTTCCAATAAATGGTGGTACTGGAGAATTTTCTAATAATGCAGTTATCGATTTTGAAATTTCGGCATATTGTTGTGTTTGTTCTTTAGAAATTTTTAGTCTTGTTGGGTTTAATGAATAATCGATTCCTAAATCTTTTAAATATTCATCACCATATTGATTTTTAATATCTGTCAATAACGGATCTGTTTTTTGAGCCATAGCAAAACTAAAAGCCATGTATCCAAAAGTATTGTATACATCCTTTAAGGTAAATTTTTCTTTTTTAATCCCCAAAATAGTGAACTCGATTGGTGTTTTTCCGTTTTCCAAATATTGATTTACGCCATCTAAATAAGCCATTGCCATTTTGTATGGTTTCCCGTTTTTGTCTAACTCTGCTATTGCTTTTTCAGAGTTTTCTTCGATTCCTAAACCAATAAAAAACTTATCGTTTTTAAGCGCTCTGGTTCCAAATATTTCAGATAATTTTCCAGGTGCAATACGACGAATAAGTTCCATTTGCCATAACCTGTCTTGTGCATGAACATAACCTAATACTATCATCGCATCTTTTTGATTTGCGGCATAAATATGAGGCACACCATAATCATCAAAATACACAGTTGTTTCTTTTGATATGTTTTTTATAGAAATTTCACCTTCGTAGTTAGGTTTTGTATATAATAAACAACCTGTAATCATTATCCCTACAATGATTAAAAGAGAAGCTACAACTAAAAATAATTTTTTAAGTTTTTTCATTTTAGATAAATCAATATCCAAATCTAATTAATTATTTACAGTTTTAAATAAAAAAGAGGTGTTTAAATAAATTCAAACACCTCTTTCCCTTAAAAATAATTTATTATTTCACCTTACTATCATCAATTATGGCTCCAGTTCCTGCTCCTACTCCTGCCCCTGCTAATCCGCCTATAATTGCACCTGTTCCTTTTTTCTTACTAATAATAGCTCCAGTAACAGCGCCAACACCAGCTCCAATTACAGCTCCTTTTGCTGCACCACTCCATTTTTTCTTCTTCGTTGTTTTGGCATCAGATACAGCTGTGTGATTTACTACAACCACTTCTTTTTGTTTTTCAATTTGAGCCATTTCCACCTTCATCGAATCGATAATTCTTTGCTTTTCTATTACAACTTTCATCGAATCAATACTCTCTTGCTTCTCTTTTTGAATATCTAGTTTAACTTGATTTTGACAAGAAAAAAAAACCACAGATACAACCATTAAACTTATCATTTTCATAACTAAAATATTTAAATTAATATGTTACAAAGAAACGTCAAAAACCCATTAGGATTATAATAATTTAATTTTTATTAAACATTATTTTATTCCCCACTTCCATTCCGTTATTTTTTGCTAACATTCCGCACATATGATACAACATCCTTGCACCTACGTTTCCGTCCCAGTCATCATTTTCTCCCGGCGCTACTTCAACTAAATCGAAACCAATTATTTCTTTACCTGAATTGGCTAATTTACTTAACAGATAGGTCGCTTGTTCGAAAGAAAAACCTCCCGGAACTGGTGTACCTGTGTTTGGACAATACCAAGAATACATTCCATCGATATCAAAAGAAACAGTTACTTTTTGTGGTAAGGCAGCAATGATATCGTCGCATTGTTGTTTCCACGTTTTACCTTCAAAAGTTTCGGACTTCATATCCATATCGGTATGCACAACGACTTTATTTGATTGCGCAACTTGAACTTCTTGTTCACAAAAATCACGAATTCCTACTTGCACAATTTTTGAAATTTGGGGAATTTGCAAAGCATTATACATGATTGATGCGTGCGAATAAGTAAACCCTTCGTAGGCAATACGCAAATCCATATGGGCATCAAGATGCAAAATCCCGTATTCGTCGTGAATAGTTGCCAATGCTTGATAATATCCTAATGGAGTAGAATGATCGCCTCCTAATAAGACAACTTTTTTACCTTTTTTCATCCAATGCAGAACGCGCTCTTTTACTTCGGCATGTAATTCAGCACAAACTTTATTTATTTTATCTAAATCAGCTTTTAATACTGGGAAATTTTCTATTATTTCACCGTTTTCTAAAGCTTCGATAATAGGTTGCGCAAAGCTTTTGTATTTATCTGAATTTTTTTTCCAATGTGTTGGTGCTTCGTCATAATACATGCCTAGTTTCCATAATTCAGGAAATTCTTGGTGTTGCAAATCGACTTGAAAAGAAGCTTCTAAAATGGCCTCTGGGCCTTCCGATGCTCCCGCACCATAACTTACGGTTACTTCCCAAGGCACAGGAATAATAATTATTTCACTTTCTTCGGCTGTAAATGGCAATCCAAAAATGGTAGCGTCTGCTAATCCTGGCTGTGATGGGTCGAAAGATTCTATTTTTTGTTGTTTGTTCATTTTTTAGATATTCTAAGGTTCTAAAACTATAAAAAGCTCAATTAATTTTCTAAAATTCCTTTTTTCAATATTTGACCAAAATTATACATGTCTTCAAAAGAGCAATACAAAGGAACTGGTGCTAAGCGAATTACATTAGGTTCGCGCCAATCAGTTATTACTCCATTTTTCATTAAATAATCAAATAAAGGTCTACCTTCTCCATGTAAAAAAACAGAAAGTTGGCAAGCTCTTTCTTCTTGATTACTTGGTGTTAAAATTTCGAAATGACCTTTTACTTCTTTGTCAATTTCATGAAGAATAAACTCGAGATAAGCCGTGATTTGATTTCTTTTTGTGATTAATTTATCCATTCCAACTTCATCAAACATTTCGACTGATGCTAAATAGGGAGCTAATGATAAAATAGGCAAATTGCTTATTTGCCAACCATCGGCGCCATGAACTGGGTCAAAATTTGGTTCCATTTTAAAACGCCTCTCTTTGTTGTGTCCCCACCATCCAGCAAATCTTGACAAGTCTGAATCATTGTGGTGCTTTTCATGTACAAAACAACCTGAAGCATTTCCTGGTCCTGAATTCATGTATTTATAAGAACACCAAGCGGCAAAATCGACATTCCAATCGTGTAATTCTAATTTGATATTTCCTGCGGCGTGAGCTAAATCGAAACCAACTTTAGCGCCTTGTTTATGTCCTGCATCGGTAATGGTTTTCATATCAAAAACTTGTCCTGTATAGTAATTTACGCCTCCAAACAAAACCAACGCCAACTCATCTCCTACTTCTTCTATTTTTGCGAGAATATCCTCTAATCGGATATTGTGTTCACCTTCTCTTCTTTTTATTTCGACAATCGCATCTTCAGGTTTATAACCATGAAAATTAACTTGACTCTGGAACATATATTGATCTGATGGAAAAGCTTTTTCTTCGCAGATAATCTTATAGCGTGTTTTTGTAGGACGATAAAAGGAAACCATTAGTAAATGAAGATTTACCGTAAGTGTGTTCATCACAGTTACTTCACTTGGTTTTGCTCCTACAATTTTACTTAACGGATTAGCAAAACGCTCGTGGTAATCCCACCATGGTTTATCAGCATAAAAATGACCTTCTACAGCAAGATTTGCCCAATCGTTCATCACTTCATCAACATAAGTCTTGGCTGATTTGGGTTGCAATCCTAATGAATTTCCCGTAAAATAAATTACATTTTTGTTTTCATGTTGTGGAAAAATAAATTCGTTTCTATATTTTTTTAGTTCGTCTTGCGAGTCAAGCTGTTGTGCAAATTGTAATGTATTTTGAAAAGTCATGATTTGGTTTTTGATTTTGTAAAAATAAGGAAAATTATTTCACGAAGATGCACAAAGTAAACACATAGATTTAAGAAATTTTTTTGAACCCGATAAGGTATTTAAGTTAGAATATTCTAAATCGAAAATATTGAATTTTTAAATACTGCCCGCGTGAGGGATTGAAGTGGAAATCCTTTTTGAGGCACGAAAAAAAGATTATAACAAAAAGCCCGACCCTTTTCGGGTCACGCCATAAAAAAACCTTTCATTACTGAAAGGTTTTATATTTAAGTCTGAAATAAATTATGTTTAGATAATTAACATCGCATCACCATAAGAATAGAATTTATACTTTTCTTTGATAGCTTGCGCATAAGCTTCTTTCATTAAATCGTGTCCGCAAAATGCTGATATCATCATCATTAGCGTCGATTTTGGCGTATGAAAATTGGTAATCATACAAGTTGCCAAACTAAAATCATGTGGTGGAAAAATAAATTTATTTGTCCAACCATCATAAGGATTTAGCGTTCTTGCTGAAGAAACTGAACTTTCGATTGCTCTCATTGAAGTTGTTCCCACTGCACAAATTCTGCTTTTTCTTACTTTGGCAGCATTTACAATATCGCAAGCTTCTTGTGTGATTTTTAACTCTTCAGAATCCATTTTGTGTTTAGATAAATCTTCTACTTCTACTGGATTGAAAGTTCCTAAACCTACGTGAAGTGTTACTTCAGCAAACTGAACTCCTTTTATTTCCAAACGCTTCATTAAGTGTTTAGAGAAGTGTAATCCTGCTGTTGGAGCCGCTACTGCTCCTTCTTCTTTTGCATAAATAGTTTGGTAACGATCCGCATCTTCTGGTGTTACTTCTCTATTTATGTATTTTGGAATTGGCGTTTCACCTAGTTCTGTTAGTTTTGCTCTAAACTCTTCGTATGAACCATCGTAAAGAAAACGTAATGTTCTCCCGCGTGAGGTTGTATTATCTATTACTTCAGCTACTAACGAGTCATCATCTCCAAAATATAATTTATTCCCAATACGAATTTTTCTTGCAGGATCTACTAAAACATCCCAAAGTCGTTGTTCTGCATTTAGTTCTCTTAATAAAAAAACTTCGATTCTTGCGCCTGTTTTTTCTTTGTTTCCGTATAAACGTGCTGGAAAAACTTTAGTGTTATTTAAAACCAAAACATCTCCTTCGTCGAAATAATCTAAAACGTCTTTGAACATTTTGTGTTCGATAGTTCCTTTTTGTCTATCAACAACCATTAAACGTGATTCATCACGATTTTCGGCTGGATATTCGGCTAATAATTCGGCTGGCAAATTGAATTGGAAATGAGATAACTTCATAGTAAAAGTTTAAATGTTTATGAGTTTAGAAAGTTTAGTTTGTGTACTTTCTTAATTCGTGTGCAAATATACGATTGTGAGATAGGCGTTGTCAAGTGTTTTGGTGTTTATTTTTAACGAACGCGGATATTACGGGTGTTCCAACGCAGTTTTACAGGGATTTTTGAAAAAATTATATCTTATCAATTTGAAAACCTATGCTTTGCAAATCATTCCAAAAATTAGGATATGATTTTGAAACTACCTTAGCATCTTCAATAATGATCGAAGTTTTTAAGGCTAATGGCGCAAATGCCATTGCCATACGATGGTCTTGATAGGTTTTAATTTTTATATTAGAATTAATTTTAGAAGAATTTTCTAAAGTTAAACTATCATTGGTAACAGAAATTGTTGCCCCTAATTTTGTTAATTCAATTTGTAAAGCTTCTAACCTGTCAGTTTCTTTTATTTTTAAAGTATGTAAACCTGTAAGATGACAACTTAGTCCTAGTCCGAAGCAGGTCACGGCAATGGTTTGGGCAATATCTGGAGAATTATTCAATTGATAATTGACAGTTGATAATTGCTCCGCCTGTTCACTATCGTTCGAGTGACAATCACTGACTTTTTGAATTGTAATTAAATTATTTTCAAAAATTGTTTGAACTCCAAAATCTCTGTAAATTGTTGCCAATACGGAATCTCCTTGTAAACTATTTTGTTTGTAGCTTGACAATGTGATTTGTGTTCCTATTTCTGACAATGCAATTATTGAATAAAAATAAGACGCTGAAGACCAATCACTTTCAATTAATAATTGATAATTGACAATTGATAATTTTGGTTTTACTGTGACAACATTTTCCAAGAAAGAAGTTTCGACTCCGACTTCGTTGAGTAAAGCCAAAGTCATTTTTATATACGGAATAGATGTTATTTCACCTATTAATGTCAATTCCAATCCATTTTCTAGTTTTGGCGCAATGAGTAATAATGCCGAAATGTATTGGCTACTTACATTGGCCGGAAGTGATACTTTATTTTGAGTAATTCTTTTTCCTATTATTTTTATAGGTGGAAAACCTTCGTTTTCTTCGTATGAAATTTCTGCTCCAAGTTGTTTCAAAGCTTCGACTAGAATTTTTATTGGTCGCTCTTTCATACGAGAGGAACCAGTAAGAATAACTTCTTTACCTTCTCGAATTGAAAAATAAGCCGTTAGAAATCGCATGGCGGTTCCTGCATGATGAATGTCGATTACAGTTTCATTTGAAATTAAAGCTTTAATCATGACTTCAGAATCGTCTGAATTTGATGTGTTTTCTAATGAAATATTTGAATACAAAGCCTGTAACAATAACAATCTATTGGTTTCCGATTTGGAACCAGAAATTTTGATTGACGATTGCAAATTGCAAATTGATTGATTGAGTTTTAGATTCATGTTTTTTTATTTCACAGAGATGCACGAAGAAGACACGAAGATGCACAAAGTTTTTAGACTATTTTAACTTGTCATTGTCTTTATGACGATTTTTGTCACGAATTGATTTTAAATCTAGTTTTTTATCAAATGCTTCTTGCAAATCGATTCCTGTTTGATTGGCTAAACACAATACCACAAAAACCACATCGGCTAATTCTTCGCCTAAATCTTTGTTTTTATCTGATTCTTTTTCGGATTGTTCGCCATAACGACGCGCAATAATTCTGGCCACTTCTCCTACTTCTTCGGTAAGTTGTGCCATATTTGTGAGTTCGTTAAAATACCGAACACCGTGGTTTTTTATCCAATTATCTACTTCGAGTTGGGAGGTTTTTAGGTTCATTTATTCCTTATTTTTACTATCAATAATTATTGTTACTGGTCCGTCATTGATTAAAGAAACCTTCATATCTTCCCCAAAAATACCAGTTTGCACTTTTTTACCTAATTCAATTTCTAATTGTGAAACGAAACTTTCGTACAATGGAATGGCGGTTTCTGGTTTGGAGGCTTTAATATAACTTGGTCGGTTTCCTTTTTTGGTCGAAGCATGAAGTGTAAATTGAGAAACCACAATAATTTCTCCCTTTATATCTTTTACCGAAAGGTTCATCACCTCATTTTCATCAGCAAAAATGCGAAGATTAATTATTTTTGATGTTAGCCAACTAATGTCTTCTTGATTGTCTGAATCTTCAATACCAACTAAAACTAACAACCCTTTTTGAATTTCGGCGACAATTTTAGAATCGATTGTAACTGATGCTTGAGAAACTCTTTGGATTACTGCTTTCACAATTAATTTTTATTTCTCGTTTCATCACTCGCAATTCGGTCATCATTATAAATATCCGTGCGATACGTTTCGTCGTCACCTTCTAGTATTTTTAAGTAACTATTGTATCGTGAATAGGAAATTTCGTCTTTCTCTAAAGCATCTTTTACAGCACATTTTGGTTCGTCTTTATGTAAGCAATTATTAAACTTACATTGGTCTTTGAGTTTGAAAAATTCCGGAAAATAACCTGAAATTTCTTCCTTTTCCATATCTACAATTCCGAAACCTTTTATTCCTGGTGTGTCTATAATTTGTGCTCCAAAAGACAAATCGTACATTTCTGCAAAAGTCGTTGTGTGTTGTCCTTGCTTACTTTGCTCAGAAATAGTTTTTGTTTTTAAATGTAAACTAGGCTCCATTGCATTGACTAAAGTTGACTTTCCAACGCCTGAATGTCCCGAAAACATGGTTACTTTGCCTTTCATAATGTCTTTTAGTTCTTCGATTCCTTTTCCTTCGGTCGATGAAACTCTCAAACATTTATAACCAATTTGCTGATAAATATATTGCATAAACAATTGCTCGTCGAGCATCGCTTCGTCGTAAGTATCTATTTTATTAAAAACCAAAATTGTTTCTATTCCGTAAGCTTCAGCTGTAACAAGAAAACGGTCGATAAAATTGGTTGTTGTAGGTGGATTATTTATCGTAATTAACAAAAAAACATAATCTAAATTGGAGGCAATTATATGCATTTGATGCGATAAATTGACCGATTTACGAACTATGTAATTTTTCCTTTCATGAATATTATTTATCGTTCCAGTTATAACATCGGAATTTTCATCTAAATCATAATCGACAACATCACCCACCGCAATTGGATTGGTACTTTTTATGCCTTTCATTCGGAATTTTCCTTTTATACGACATTCCATAAAATCTCCTTGCAAAGATTTTACGGTGTACCAACTTCCTGTAGATTTATAAACGATTCCTGTCATTTAATTTATTATGAATTTTGAATTATAAATTTTGAATGACAAAATTACAATTAATTCTAATTTAGAATTTATAATTCAACATTTAAAATTATTTATTTATAATCTTCTCTTGGTGTGTAATACTTTCTTGGTGAATGGCTTTAAACATTTTTAATATAAATTCTTCACTTAATCCTTTTTCTTCACCATCTAGAATCATTTTTCCTAAAATTTCGTTCCATCGTTTGTTTTGTAAAACTGCAACATTATTTGCTTTTTTAAGCGCTCCAATTTGTTCAGAAACTTTCATTCTGTTACCTAAAACTTCTAAAATTTTGCTATCATAAACATCGATATTAGCTCGTAATTTTATCATTTCGGTGTTATAGCCATCTTCTTCAACGGTAATTTTTTTAACTTTCAAATCCTCAAAAATTTGCTTCAAAACAGTTGGCGTTACTTGTTGTGCAGCATCGCTCCATGCATTATCTGGATCGGTATGGGTTTCAATTATTAATCCATCATAATTTAAATCGAGTGCTTGTTGTGACACTTCCTGAATCATATCTCGTCTTCCTGTTATGTGAGACGGATCGATTATTAATGGTAAATCTGGAAAACGACTTTGTAGTTCGATTGCAATTTGCCATTCGGGAATGTTTCTATATTTTGTTTTTTCGTAAGTAGAAAATCCTCTATGGATAACTCCTAATTTTTTGATTCCTGCGTTATACAAACGTTCTACACCACCAATCCATAAAGCTAAGTCTGGATTTACAGGGTTTTTTACCAATACAATTTTGTCAGTATTTTGTAAAGCATCGGCGATTTCTTGAACTGCAAAAGGGTTTACAGTTGTTCGAGCTCCAATCCACAAAACATCAATCCCATATTCTAATGCTAATTTTACATGAGTGGCATTGGCTACTTCGGTCGCCATAAGCAAACCTGTTTCGGTTTTGGCTTTTTGCAACCATTTGAGTCCAATTTCCCCAACTCCTTCAAATCCGCCTGGACGTGTTCTTGGCTTCCAGATTCCAGCACGAAAAATACTTACATCGGAATTTTTTAATTCGTGTGCAATTTTCAAGACTTGTTCTTCTGTTTCTGCGCTACATGGTCCCGCTATTACTAACGGATGTGATAATTTGAAATCGTCTAACCAAGTGCGTAATGAGATACTATTTTCCATAGTTTTTTTGTTTTTTTTAACCACAAGGTGTTCGCAAAGTTCATGAAGAAATTTTAGAATTTTGAAGTTTTTATTGTTTTTTTATTGTTTTTTGAATGATTTAGGTCTTTTCTATTTAGAAAACGGATTTAAGAAATTTGAAAAATCTTGAAGTTTTTTTTATTGTTATTGATTTTTGAAATTGTCGTTGGTTTTTGAAAACGATTTAATACTTCTTTAATTTTTTCTTCGGAAATACATAAGGAAAATCTAACATACCCTTCTCCTTTATTTCCGAAAACTGTTCCTGGTGTGATAAATAAATCTTTTTGATATAATAATTCATCTACAAAATCTTCAGAATTAGTTATTCCTATTGGTAATTTTGCCCAAACAAATAACCCAACTGAATTCTTATCATATGTGCATTTTAGTTTATCAGCTAGTTGAAAAACTAAATTTCTACGTTTATAATAAATTTTATTTTGTTCCTCAAACCAAGATTTATCTAGTTTCAGTGCTTCTATGGCTCCTTTCTGAATTCCATAAAACATACCACTATCCATATTGCTTTTTACTTTAAGGATAGCATCAATATATTTTGAATTTCCAGAAACCATTCCCACTCGCCAGCCTGACATATTATAGGTTTTAGATAATGAGTTTAATTCTAATACAACTTCTTTTGCTCCATTTACTTGCAAAATCGAAATTGGATTGTCATTTAAAACAAAACTATACGGATTATCATTAATAACTAAAATGTGATTTTTTTTAGCAAAATTTATTAATCTTTCAAACAAATATAAGCTTCCTCTTGCTCCCGTTGGCATATGTGGATAATTTACCCACATTAGTTTTACTTTGGTTAAATCCTGTTTCTCTAAAGCTTCAAAATCGGGTTCCCAATCATTCTCCGCTATCAAATCATAAAAAACAGGTTTTGCTCCTACTAAATTTGTTACCGAAGTATACGTTGGATAACCTGGATTTGGAATTAAAACTTCGTCTCCTTCATTTAAAAAAGCGAGTGAAATATGCATAATTCCTTCTTTAGAACCCATTAACGGTAAAATCTCATTATTGAAATTTAAATCGATCTGAAAATTATTTCTATAAAAATTTGCCATTTCTTGTCTCAATTCCGGCAAACCTTGATATGATTGATATTGATGCGCAATAGTATCACACATAGCATTTTGCATTGCTTGAGTAACTAATTTTGATGGCTGTAAATCTGGGCTTCCAATTCCCATATTTATAATAGGTTTCCCTTGATTAATTAGTTCCCGTACTTCTCTCAATTTTGATGAAAAGTAATATTCTTCGACAGTTTTTAATCTATTTGCTATTGTTATCATTGCTCTCCTTTTTTGTATTCGCCCAAAACTTTAAAGTGCGTCGTCATTAATTCTAATATTTTCTTTGCTTTTTCATAATGTTTGTATTTCGCAAAAACAACATCAACAAAAAATGAATATTGAAAAGGTGTTTCAATAATGGGCATTGATTGAATTTTGGTTAAATTTAATTTACAGTTATTCATCACATTGAGAACCGTAGCCAAGTTTCCTGGCGTATCATCTAATTTAAATTTTATAGAAGCTTTATTAATTTCTTCTTTATCTCTTATTGCATTTTGAGTTTTTACAATAACAAATCTCGTTTTGTTACTTTTTACGGTATGAATCCCTGAAGCTAAAATCTCTAAATCGTATAATTGAGCCGCAATTGGACTGGCAACTGCTCCAATTCCTATTAGTTTTTGCTGTTGAATTCTTCTTGCAGTTTCCGCAGTATCGCCACTTTCTACAAGTTTAATATGTGGATATTTATTAAAAAAAACGGCACATTGTAACAAGGCAATTGGGTGTGAATGCACTTCGGTAATATCTTCGATTTTTTGGCCTTTTAGCACCATAAGATTCATGCTAATATCTAAATAATGTTCGCCAACAATATGCAAATCATTACTATCTATAAGTGCATAATTTGGAATTATCGAGCCCGCAATAGAGTTTTCTAAAGCCATAATTCCTTTTTGTGAAGTGTTTTCTTTAAGGCTTTTTACTAAAAGTTCAAACGACATACATTCATCTAAAGAAAGATTTTTGTCGAACAACGTCGCTGCAACCTGATGGTGAAACGAACCTTCTATCCCTTGAATTGCTATTTTTTTTATTTCTATTTCCATAATGAGCAAAAAAAAATCCCGCCTAAAAGACGGGATTGTATATTTATATTTTTAATTTAATTTTCTAATCAAATAACCATATAACAATCCCTTCCTATGTTCCAATAGAAATAAAAAGAATTGTTGCTAAAAAATGTATTATTTGTATTCATTGCTTTTATGAGCGATTTGAAAGACAAACTTAGTGAAAAAATGTTTCAAATGTTTGTTTTTCTTTATTATTTATAAAAACCTATAATTTTTCTACTCTTGATGGTGTATCCATTCCGCTGATTATACTTTTGGAACTAATTGCAATTGATTTTATAATTTCGGACATGTTATCTAAATCGAGTGTTGAAATCTCATCACTTAATTGATGATAATTAGGCTCCGAATCCATTTTAGAGGTAGAAATGGTATGCGCCGGAACACCAACTGCTGCTAATCTAGCATTATCAGATCTATAAAAAAGTTGCTCTGTCGGATATGGATCTGGATTAAATGAAAAATTAGAGTCTTTAAGATTTTTTTGCAAAATTTTTCCAAAATCTGACTTTTCAAAACCAGTGATATAAGCAGAATTTTTGCCCCATTTACTTTCAGTACCAATCATTTCAATATTAAACATAGCAATAACAGTATCCGGATTTATGCCTTGGGTGAAATATTTAGAGCCAAAACCGCCAACTTCTTCTCCTGTAAATGCAACAAAAATGATAGTTCTCTCATTTTCATTTAACTCTTTGAAGTATTTAGCTAATGTAATAACCGCCGTGACACCTGAAGCATCATCATTTGCGCCATTATAGACTTTATCATCTCCCGAATTTTTTAATCCTAAATGATCGTAATGCGCTGAAAAAACAACAAATTCATTTGGTTTCGATTTTCCGAGCAAAACACCTATTACATTATTTGCTTGTTTTCCTTTTACAACAAATTCCTGCCTGTAATTCTTTAAATCTCCATAATTAGTAAGCCCTATTTTCTTGAACTCCTTTTCTATAAAAATAGAGGCTGAGTCTATACCTGAGGTAAAAATTTCTCTTCCCATCATTTTATCAGATGACAACTCTGATTCAATTCTCTTAACTTCTTCTTTTTGAATATTAAATTTCTCTTGTCCAAAAACAATTTGTCCGAGAAGTAAAAAAACAGAAACACTTTTCTTCATAATTTTAATTTTTTTAATGAATCCGATTTAAAAATTTGAATCCATTTTTAGTAAAAATAAGGTTATCTGTTATTATTTACCAAAAATTATTTAATTAATTTATTTTCTGTTTACTTTTGCTACAAATCTCGAATTATGTCAATTGAAGTTCAAAATATTTCTAAAAATTACGGAACGCAAAAAGCGTTAGATAATGTTTCTTTCTCAGTAAAAAAAGGAGAAATCGTAGGCTTTCTTGGTCCAAATGGCGCAGGAAAATCGACTTTAATGAAAATTTTAACGACATATATCAATGCTGATGAAGGTTCGGCGGTGGTAAATGGATTTGATGTAAACACAAATCAATTAGATGTTCAGAAATCGGTTGGGTATTTGCCAGAACACAATCCGTTGTATTTAGATTTGTATATTCGAGAATATTTGGCTTTTAATGCAGATGTTTATAAAGTTGCAAAATCTCGAATTGAAGAAGTGATTGTTTTAACTGGTTTATCGCCAGAAAGTCATAAAAAAATAGGGCAATTATCTAAAGGTTATCGTCAGCGTGTAGGATTAGCAACTGCTCTTTTGCACAATCCTGATGTTTTAATTTTGGATGAACCAACGACTGGATTAGACCCAAACCAACTGGTTGAAATTCGTGAATTGATAAAAAATATTGGTAAAGATAAAACGGTTTTCTTATCGACACACATTATGCAAGAAGTGGAAGCGATTTGCGATAGAGTTATCATCATCAATCACGGAAAGATTGTAACTGATAAGAATCTTGACTTATTAGTTTCTGAAAAAACAGAACAAATTATTGAAGTTGAATTTGACAAAGTTATTGACGAAAAACTATTTGATAATTTACCAAATATTCAATCCTATAAAAAATTACATGATTTGGTTTGGGAGCTTTCTTTTGCTACCGAAACCGATATGCGTCCCGTTGTTTTCGATTTTGCTCACGAAAATGGACTAAAAACTTTACAATTGAATTTGAAAAATAAAAATTTAGAAAGTATTTTTAGAGAAATGACGAAGTAATGCTTTTATCATATTTATGAAAACAACGATACCGCTTTTATTTTTATCCTTACTATCCTTATTATTATTTGAATGCCATTCTAATACAGTCAAAAAAGCTGATGATTATGGTAAAGTAATGATTTCTCCTAAAGATCTTAATCATTATGCAAACGAAACTATTAAGTTTACATGCAAAAATAGTATAGAAGATTTTGATCTCAGGTATTCAAAAATTGAAATCAAGAATGATACCTTGCAAATATTCAACTCCTACAATGATGGATATGAAGGAGCTAAGATTACTTTTCACATACTAAAAGACCTTACTATAAAAGAGATAGCGTATGAGGATTGGGATGATGTTGAAGATGGTACAACAGACACCATTGAAGTGATGGAAGCCCAATTTAACATGAACAGCAACCCGTTTACGAAAGGATTGAATGGACTGAAAGGCAACTATTATTTAAAAATTAAAAAGGTAAATTCCAACCTGGAACGTTCGATTGAAGAAAGAACGACTTTCTTAACTTTGAATGGAGTTATTTCATGCAGTTAGTAGATGAATATTGAGGGGCTTAGCCTACATGTAAAGACATCCTTTGTTTGCTTTCTTTAAGCAAACAAAGATTAGTGAAAAGCTGGAAATAGCTCCTAAAAAATAGCCTTTGCAATTTCCTTAATATTTTCGGCTTTTCCCATCGAATAATAATGTAAAACTGGGATTCCTGCCGCAACCAATTCTTTACTTTGTTGGGTACACCACTCGATTCCTATTTGTTTTACGGCATCGTTATCGTTGGCTTTTACTACCGCCATAATTAAATCGTCTGGCAATTGCACACTAAATCGGTGCGGAATAAGGTTTAATTGTTTCTTGGTCGCAATAGGTTTTAGTCCTGGAATAATAGGAACTGTAATCCCTGCTACTCGACATTTTGCTACAAAATCGAAGAATTTCTTATTATCGAAAAACATTTGCGTGATGATATATTGCGCTCCGTTTTTTATCTTTTGTTTTAAGAAATGAATATCGCTATCTACACTTGGGGCTTCCATATGTTTTTCGGGATAACCCGCAATTCCTATGCAAAAATTAGTCGATGATGAGTTTTGTAAATCTTCATCGAGATAAATTCCTTTGTTTAGGTTGGCTATTTGTGTAACCAATTCTGATGCGTATTGGTTTCCTGCTTTTTCTGCCTTAAAATAAATTTCATTTTTTAAAGCATCGCCTCTCAAAGCCACAACATTATCTATACCTAAAAAATCTAAATCTATTAGCAAATTCTCAGTGTCTTCTCTATTAAAACCTCCACATAGAATATGGGGAATCGCATCTACATGGTATTTATTTTGTATAGCTGCACAAATTCCGACTGTTCCTGGTCGTTTTTTTACAATCTTTTTTTCTAACAATCCGCTAGGTAATTCCTTGTATTCGTATTCTTCTCGATGATAGGTTACATCTATAAATGGTGGATTAAATTCCATTAATGGATCGATACTATCAAAAATAGATTGTATGTTTTGTCCTTTTAGCGGTGGTAATATTTCGAAAGAAAAAAGTGGTTTTCCTTGAGCGTTTTCTATATGTTGTGTTACTTTCATTTTATTTAAGTCTTAAGGTCTTAAGGTCTTAAAGTCGAAAGTCGAAAGTCCTTGATAGACTTTATGACATTTGACTTTATGACTAATTTAATCTGCTATATTTGGATTTAGCCACTTCGTGGCTTTATCAGTCGAAATATTTCTTCGTTTTGCGTAATCGATGACTTGGTCTTCTTTTATTTTTCCAAGACCAAAATACTTGCTTTCTGGATTTCCGAAATAATATCCAGAAACCGACGAAGCAGGCCACATTGCCATACTCTCGGTCAAGGTTACTCCTATTTCTTTTTCTACGTTTAAAAGTTTCCAAATTGTTGGTTTTTCCAAGTGATCTGGACAAGCAGGATAACCCGGTGCTGGACGAATTCCTTTGTAACCTTCTTCAATAAGTGCTTCCTTGCTTAAAACCTCATCGGTGGCATAACCCCAAATTTCTTTACGGATTTTTTCGTGAAGAAATTCAGCAAATGCTTCAGCGAAACGATCTGCTAAAGCTTTGACCATAATCGAGTTGTAATCGTCTAAATCCTTTTCAAACTCAGCAGCCCATTCATCGACACCAAAACCGGTAGTTACACAAAATGCTCCCATATAATCTACTTTTCCACTTTCTTTTGGAGCAATAAAATCGGCTAAGGCAATATTTGGTGCTCCTTTAGTTTTTTGTGATTGCTGACGTAATGTTAAGAATGTTTGTAATGGTTTTCCGTTTTCATCTGTTAATTCGATATCATCATCATTAACTTGATTGGCAGGGAAAATTCCATAAATTCCTTTGGCTGTTAATTTTTTTTCTTTCAAAATTACTTTCAACATTTCTTGTGCATCTGCAAAAACAGAAGTCGCTTCTTCTCCAACAACATTGTCTTTTAATATAGCTGGATATTTTCCGAACAATTCCCAGGTTCTAAAAAACGGAGTCCAATCGATATATGGAACCAAAACATCCAAATCGACTTCTATAACATGTTCTCCAATTATATTTGGTTTTACCGGAGTAAAATTCTCCCAATCCAATTGCAATTTATTTTTACGAGATTGCTCAATGTTCAAGAAATTTTTGTCTCGTGAACGATTCAAAAACGTCTCTCTAAATGCATCATATTCCGCACGAATATCACTTGCATATATTTTTTTATCCTTGTTTAATAAACTTCCAGCTACCGTTACGGCTCTCGATGCGTCATTTACGTGAATAACCGTTTCTCTATATTGAGGTGCAATTTTCACGGCTGTGTGCGCACGCGAAGTCGTAGCTCCACCAATCATTATTGGGATTTTAAGTCCTCGTTTATCTAGTTCCTTGGCGAGATAAACCATTTCGTCTAGTGATGGCGTGATTAATCCACTCAATCCAATAATATCTACATTGTGTTCTATAGCCGCTGCTATAATTTTTTCTGGAGGAACCATAACCCCTAAGTCTACAATCTCATAATTATTACAAGCCAGAACAACGCTCACAATGTTTTTACCAATATCGTGCACATCTCCTTTTACAGTTGCCATCAGGATTTTTCCGTTTCCTTGTTTGTCTCCAACTTGTTTGCTTGCTTCGATAAATGGTAATAAATAAGCTACCGCCTTCTTCATTACACGGGCTGATTTAACCACTTGCGGCAAAAACATTTTACCGGAACCAAACAAATCACCAACGACATTCATTCCTGTCATCAAGTTGATTTCGATAACTTCGATGGGTTTTGTAGCTGATTGACGCGCTTCTTCGACATCAATTTCAATAAATTCATCGACTCCTTTTACTAAGGAATGTGTAATTCGTTCTTGAACTGTTCCCGAACGCCATTCTTGAACTGCTTTTTCATTGTTTTTTACATCCCCTTTCACATTCTCGGCAAAGTCTAACAGTCTTTCGGTTGCATCATCTCGTCGATTCAGAATTACATCTTCTACATATTCTAACAAATCCTTTGGAATTTCATCGTAAATCGACAGCATTTCTGGGTTTACAATTCCCATGGTCATTCCATTTTGGATTGCGTGGTATAAGAAAACTGAGTGCATCGCTTCTCTCACCGTGTCATTTCCTCTAAACGAAAAAGAAACATTACTCACACCACCGCTTATGTGTGCATGAGGAAGATTTTCTCTAACCCATTTCGTTCCTCTAAAGAAATCCAATGCGTTTAGTCGGTGCTCTTCCATTCCTGTTGCTACTGGAAATATATTCAAATCGAAAATAATATCTTGAGGAGGAAAACCAACTTTATTGACCAAAATATCATACGAACGCTGACAAATTTCTATTCGACGTTCGTAATTATCTGCTTGCCCTACCTCATCAAAAGCCATAATAATTGCCGCAGCTCCGTAGCGTTTAATCAATTTAGCATGATGAATAAATTGTTCTTCACCTTCTTTTAATGAAATAGAATTTACGACACATTTTCCTTGTACTACTTTTAGACCTGCTTCAATGATTTCCCATTTCGAGCTGTCAATCATTATTGGAACTCTGGAAATATCTGGTTCTGCAGCGATAAGATTTAGGAATTTTGTCATGGCATACACACCATCTAGCATTCCTTCGTCCATATTAATATCTATGATTTGCGCCCCGCCTTCTACTTGCTCTTTGGCAATACTGAGTGCTTCTTCGTATTTTTCTTCCTTGATTAATCGAAGGAATTTTCTAGAACCTGTTACATTGGTTCGTTCGCCAATGTTAACAAATACACTTTCGGGTGTAATGATTAAAGGTTCTAATCCTGATAATACTAGATTTCTTCTTTTCTGATTCACTTTCATTAGGCAAGTATTTCTGCTTTTCTTGGTTTGTATTCTTTTGCTATATCTGCTATCAATTTGATATGATTTGGCGTTGTTCCGCAACAGCCACCAATAATATTTATTAAATTATCGTCTAAATATTCTTTGATAAATATTTGCATTTGCTCAGGTGTTTCATCATATTCTCCAAAAGCGTTAGGCAATCCCGCATTTGGGTGTGCCGAAACGTTAAAAGATGTGTTTTGTGACAAAGTTTGCAAATACGGTTTTAATAAATCGGCTCCCAAAGCACAATTGAATCCTACACTCAATAATGGAATATGTGAAACAGAAATTAAAAATGCTTCTACGGTTTGACCCGAAAGAGTTCTTCCTGAAGCATCGGTAATTGTTCCTGAAACCATGACTGGAATATTAATATTTCGTTCTTCTTTTACTTCTTCAATGGCGAAAAGTGCTGCTTTTGCGTTTAGTGTATCGAAAATAGTTTCTACTAAAAGCACATCGCAACCTCCGTCGATTAAGGCTTCTGCTTGTTGTTTATATGCTATTCGTAAATCGTCGAAAGTTACGGCACGAAATCCTGGATCGTTTACGTCTGGAGACATGGAAGCTGTTCGGTTTGTTGGTCCGATTGCTCCTGCTACAAATCGTGGTCGATCAGTAAACTCATTTGCCACTTCACGAGCTATTTTTGCGGATTGATAATTTAGCTCGTACACTAAATCTTCGAGATGGTAGTCGGCCATTCCGATGGTTGTTCCCGAAAATGTATTGGTTTCGACAATATCGGCTCCTGCTTGAAAATATTGCCTGTGTACTTCTTTTACCGCTTGGGGTTGTGTAATGGATAATAAATCGTTGTTCCCTTTTAATGGATGTGGGAAATCTTTAAATCGTTCGCCACGAAAATCTTCTTCGGAGAAGTTATTGCGTTGCAGCATCGTTCCCATAGCTCCGTCGAGGACAAGGATTCTTTCTTTTATGGCTTGTAGTATTGTTGACATATAATTATTTCACAAAGGTTCTCAGAGTAAACCACAAAGATTCACAAAGTTTTTTACTAAAATGTTTCATAAATAGCCCTGATAGGAACGACATCCTTTTTCTTGCTTCTTTAGCAAGGAAAAGATATAGTGTACAGCAGAAAATAGCTCCTAATGACTTAGAAATTAGTTCTTAGAAATATAAAATGTTATGGGAAAGTGAGGAGGGAATTCTCGTGGTTATCTGTTTCCGATAAATCGAAATAGAATGTAGCACCTTCTTTATGGTAAAGGGTTGCTAAGCTTTCGTTGGGTCAAATCCCTCCAGCTTTCGTGATAACAATCAATAAGTATATGAACAATGCAAATGTAGTAATAATATTTTATTTTGAAAAATTTTCCGTTAAATGATTTTATTTATTTATAAAATAGAAAATAAATCTATTTTATTCGTTTTGACTGGATTTATTTTCCGCATTAATTTAATGCTTGATTTAAATCATTTATTACATCGGCTACTGTTTCTAATCCTACAGAAACTCGAACTAAACCGTCGGTGATACTTACAGCTAATCGTTCGTCGACAGTCAATTTGCTATGTGTTGTAGAAGCGGGATGAGTGACGATTGTTCGTGTGTCTCCGAGATTGGCAGAAAGGGAACACAATTGAATTTTGTTTAAAAATTCTCGTCCTGCTTCTATTCCACCATCAATTTCGAAAGCCACAATATTGCCACCTAATCGCATTTGTTTTTTTGCGATTTCGTATTGCGGATGTGATTTAAGAAACGGATATTTTACTTTTTTTACCTTGTGATGGTTTTCTAAAAACTGAGCAACTTTTAAGGCATTTTCACAATGTTTTTCCACTCTTACGGCTAATGTCTCTAAACTTTTAGATAAAATCCAAGCGTTGAACGGTGATAATGACGGTCCTGTATTTCTAGAAAATAAATAAATTTCTCTGATTAAATCTTCACGTCCTACAGTTATACCGCCGAGTACACGTCCTTGACCATCAATTAGTTTTGTAGCAGAATGCACTACTAAATGCGCTCCAAATTGTATTGGATTTTGAATATATGGTGTTGCAAAACAATTGTCGATAATTAAAATCAGGTTATGCTTTTTAGCAATTTTTCCTAATAATTCTAAATCGATAATATCTACGGCAGGATTGGTTGGCGATTCTGCGAAAAGGATTTTAGTATTTGGTTTGATAAAACCTTCAATTATTTCGGGTTTATTAATATCAAAATACGAAGTTTCGATATTCCATTTTGGAAAATACTTAGTAAATAAAGTATGAGTTGAACCAAAAACACTACTTGCTGAAACAATATGATCGCCTGAATTAAGCAAAGCTGCAAAAGTTGAATATACCGCAGCCATTCCTGTTGCAAAAGCATAACCCGACTCCGCCCCTTCCATTTTGCATATTTTTTCGACAAACTCTGTGGTGTTAGGATTACTAAAACGGCTATAAATATTCCTGTCTTTTTCCTCAGCAAAGGAAGCTCGCATATCTTCGGCATCTTCAAAAACGAAACTGGAAGATAGGTATAAAGGAACTGAATGCTCTAAATATTGCGTTCGTTCTAATTGTGTTCGTATGGCTTGGGTTTCGAAACCGAAATTTTCTTGACTCATAATGGTTTACTATTTAAAACTACTTTATAGTTGATTTTTGCTGTTGGTTCTAGTGTTTTAGAAACAGAACAATATTTTTCGAAAGAAAGTTGAGCTGCTTTTAGCGCTTTCTCTTCATTGATATTTCCTTCTAAAAAAATAGTAACTGTAATCTCTTTAAAAGGTTTTGCTTCTTCGATTTGTTCCCGAATACCTTCTACTTCTGTTTTATAAGACGTAATTTCTTGTCGTTGTTTTTTGAGTATTGATATTACATCAATCGCACTACATCCTGCAACTCCCATCAATAAAAGTTCCATTGGACTTGGTGCCAAATCGTTGCCACCAAATTCAGTTCTATTGTCTAATTCTACGATGTGACCTCTTTCATTTTTTAGTTGAAAATGATAATTTTCATTGATTCTGTTTAGTGTAATTTTCATATTTTTTTATTTGAACGCAGATGAAACGGATTTTCAAACGCGGATTTGAACGGATTTTTTTCTACTCTGAAATCTAGAATTCACTATAGATAGCTATAATACGAATAATTATCCTTTATCAGACAATCTCAAAATATCTCCAAAAACACCTCTTGCTGTTACTGCCGATCCGGCTCCTGCACCCTGAATCACAATAGGTCTGTCGCCATAAGATTCTGTATAAATTTCAAAAAAGGAATCAGAACCTTTTAGTTGTCCCAAAGCAGTATCGAGTGGAACAGAAATTAATTTCACTTCTAGATTTCCTTTCTCTTTTTGCAAATCGCCCGACAGTTCTCCCACATATCGCAAAACGTGATTTGGTTTTTGATCAGCTTTTATTTTAGCAAAAGCAACATCTAATTCAGTCAATCGGCTTAAAAAGTTGGCCTTATCACCTTGTCTTAAATTCTCTGGAATTAAGTTTTGAATATTAATTTCTTCAAATTCATTTTGCAAATCTAATTCTCTGGCTAAAATGAGAACTTTTCTCGCCACATCGTTTCCACATAAATCTTCCCTAGGATCTGGCTCGGTATAACCTTTATCGATAGCTTGCTTCAATGCTTCACTAAAAGGAATGTCATTTGCCGAAAAAGTATTAAATAAAAAGCTTAATGAACCTGATAAAACACCTTTTATTTTAGTAACATTTTCCCCAGAATGATGCAATAGTTTTATCGTATCTATAACTGGTAATCCAGCACCTACATTAGTTTCGTACAAATAATTCTTCTGATTATCAGCCAATGCTTTTCTTGTTTTTTTGTAGAAATCATAACTCAACGTATTGGCTACTTTATTTGAAGATACTAAGTCGAAACTATGCTCTGCTAATGAGATATAATTTTCGACAAATTTACTACTTGCCGTATTGTCTATCGCTATTAAATTCTCGAGATGATGTTCATTGGCGTAAGCAATAACCCCTTGAATAGTGTAAGGAATCCCGTTGTTTTCGATTTCATTTTTCCAATCTTGAGTGATTCCGTTTTTGTTTAGTATTATTTTTTTTGAATTGGCAATAGCAAAAATATTAAGTTTAATATCTTTCCGTTTTTCTATGGTTGAAGCCGAATTTAAAATTTGATTGATTAGTGTTCCTCCAACCAAACCATGACCAAAAATAGCAATATTTATTTTCTTTGAAACCCCAAAAATCTCACCATGAATAACATTTAAAGCTTTGTTTAATTGCGATTTATTAACCACTAAACTCACATTTTTTCCCGTAACCGTATTATTAAAAAGGATCGGGACAATTTTATTTTTTATAAGTGCCGAATATGGTTTGTGGAAAGTACTTAAATCTTGTCCAATAATAGAAATTACCGAAACATCATCTATTGCAGAAATTTTATTGACATCTTTAGAATAAAAATCGTTTTCAAATTCTTTTTCTAATTCGATAATCGCTTTCGAAGCTTTATCGGCAGCAACAACAATTCCAATTCCTCGCTCGGAAGAACCTTGAGAAATGATACTCACACTAATGTTGTGGTCGCCCATTACTTTAAAAATACGTGCATCGACACCTGTTTTCCCAAGAAGTCCTCTTCCTTCAAGATTTACTAAAGCTACATTTTCTAAAACCGAAAGTGATTTTATTCCTTCTTTATCGACAGTAGAAGTGATTAATGTTCCTTTATTTTCGTGATTGAAAGTATTTAAAACCCGAAGTGGAATATTTTTTTCTAACAAGGGATCAATCGTTTTAGCGTGAAGAATTGTAGCCCCAAAGTTTGCTAACTCATTGGCTTCATTAAAAGAAAGAAAATCAATTTTTTTGGCATCGGAAACTAAATCTGGATTGGCAGTATAAATTCCGTCAACATGTGTATAATTTTGTAATTCTTCAGCATCAAGGTAATTTGCAATTAACGAAGCGGTGTAATTACTACCATTTCTACCTAAAGTCGTTGTGTCATTATTGTTGTTTGAACCTATAAATCCCGTAATAACATTTACCGTTGTTCCGTTATTTTGTTTGAAATGATTAATGACATTTTTTTTCGACAAACTATCTAAAGGTTGTGCATTTCCGTAATTTTCATCGGTCTTTATAAGCAAACGAGCATCCGAAAAATGAGCATTTACTCCTTTTTCTTTCAATGCTTGTGTAACCACTTTGGCAGAAATAACTTCGCCTTGAGCCAAAACATTGTCTTTTATTTTCTTGCTATAATCTCCCAACAAAGTAACTCCTTCAAATGTTTTTTCTAAAAGCTGAAATTCTTCAGTTAAGTCTAATTTAAAATTAGCTTGTTGGTATTTTTTAAAAGCTAAAAACTGCTCTAAATACGCTTCCTTTTTTACTGCTTTTTCTAAAATTTCTTCTAATACATCAGTAGCATTCGCAATTGCCGAAACTACAACAGCAATTTTCTTGTTATTATTTACTTTGTCTAAAATAATTTCAATTGTTTTCTCAAATCCGTTTCCGTGAGTGAGTGATTTTCCTCCAAATTTTAATATTTTCATATGTATATTTTTATTCTTTTTTATTCTTTTTTAATGGTCATATGTAATTCGCATAGTGTCGTTTACTGTTAATTCACGATTTCGTAATGCTCATTTCATTATGCTGTTTGTTTATTTGTTATAAAAATCTTGTTTAAAATGACGTTTAATTGTTCGTATTCTATCAGAAATGCGTCGTGTCCATGTATGGATTTAATTTCGTGATAAAACACATTTTGCTTTACTTTTTTCAAATCTTCATAGGTTTCTCGATTTTCATCGGCGGTAAAAAAATAATCGGTATCGACTGCTATAATGTGAATATTAGATTGAATGACTTTGGCAACCGTCACAAAATCTTTTCTATTTCTAGTAATATCGATTGTTTTTATAAGATGGTTCATTATTTTGTAAGAAGCCAATTGAAATCTTTTTTGCAATTTTTCTCCGTGATGAATTAGCCAACTTTCTATTTGAAATATATTTTTTAATTCGTTTTTCTCCCTGTTAAATTTTTGCTTTAATGATTGTGGCGTTCTGTACAAAAGCATGGCGTGTGATCTCGCATCAGGAATTGGATAATTAGAATTATTCAGGATTTCATCTTGTATTAGTGTATTAGCAATAACCCAATCCGAAGCTTTCCAATCTGAAGCAATAGGAATTAAATTTTCGATTGCAATGGGATTAATAACTGCCATTTCCCAAGCAATTCCGCCACCCAAGCTTCCACCAATAACCGAAAAAATGTTTTCTACTTGCAGTTGTACTAATCCTTTCCAAAATATTTTAGCAATATCTCTAGCTGTAAAATGAGTATAATTATGAATTAGATTTTCTTTTAATCCGTCATATCCGTTTCCAGGAATGTTAAAAGCTAAAATGGTAAAATGGTTTGTATCTATCGATTTATTTTTACCAACTAAATCTTTCCACCAACCATTCTCATCGGTCACTTGAGAGTTTCCGGTAAGAGCATGATTAACCAAAACTATAGGTGCTTTTCCGATAGGTTTACCAAAAACTTGATAAAAAAGAGGTAAATTCTTTTGAATTTTTCCACTTTCAGTAATAAAATCTGATATAATTATTTTTTTTAATTTTTCCATTTTAAACAACTTAATTGAAAACTGCATCTGACGAATTCAGGTTATCAAAGACAGTTTTACAAACAAAAAACAAACGAATATTTTATACTAACTGAGGATTTTTAATGTTTTCAAAAACTGCTTTTAAATCAGCTTTTAAATCTTCGATATCTTCTAAACCAACCGAAAGACGAATTAAATCTTTAGAAACCCCAGTTGCAACTTGCTCTTCGTCTGTAAGTTGCTGGTGCGTTGTGCTTGTAGGATGGATAATTAGTGATTTTGTATCTCCAATATTTGCCAATAGGGAGAATAATTTAGTTTGATCCGCTACTTTTTTGGCCGCTTCAAATCCTCCTTTTAGACCAAAAGTTACGAC
>NZ_JAYURN010000064.1:0-15156 GCF_043756175.1 Flavobacterium sp. | reverse complement strand
TCAAAATAACTTCTGTCGATTTTAATAATACAGTTTATAATTTCAAATTTTATATCAATATTTTTTTCAACTACTAGTAAACTAATCGCAAAATCTCGGATTGAGTAATCGCCAATAATTGTAAGTGTTTTTAGGATAGATATCTTATTTCTGATATCGGATTCTTTTAAGTAATGTTCTGTTAATATTTTATTTGCATCAAAAAACACTAATTCACGAATTGCCAATATAACTTCTTTTCTAACGATTATATCCTGATGTAAAAGTAAAAACTTAATTTTTGCAGCAGAAATATTTTCGCGGTACCTTACCATCAGTTTAATGGCTAAAATAATAACTGATGAGTTATTGCTGTCTAACCAGCTGTTTATCGTTTTTGGAATAACTGACTTTTTTTGGTATATTAAATCTAAAATTTTCATCTCATCGGCACTTGGTATTTTTTCGGTATAGTTTTTTAAAATATCAAATTTTTCGTCCGACAGTGCTATAAGAGCAATAAGTGCATTAGATTTTAAGTATTTGTTTTTGCTATCCAAATATGGTTTTATGTGGGCTTTTTTAATTTTGTAATCTAAACTTTGGTAATGATAAAAACCTAAAGATTTATAATACCATTTTTTTCGATTTATTAGTTTCTGACTATACTTATGAAGACCAAATTGCTTGTAGATGATTAAAATTAAATTTTGATTTACAGCTTTAATATTCCTCTTGATGTGAATTAATTTATCTAAAATTAAATACTTACACCATTTATTCTGAAAAACTTCTGT
This sequence comes from Flavobacterium sp., assembly GCF_043756175.1. Taxonomy (GTDB): domain Bacteria; phylum Bacteroidota; class Bacteroidia; order Flavobacteriales; family Flavobacteriaceae; genus Flavobacterium. The sequence continues at coordinate 14,380 of NZ_JAYURN010000064.1, read as the reverse complement.
TTTTTTAAACTCTTCAATCTTTAATTTAATTTCATGATAACTGTAGTTTGAAAAAATTAAAGAGGTAAGAAAATCATTAATTTCGGTTTCAACACTCTTTTTCTTACTTTTTAATTTATCAAAATAATATCTTTTAACAACAAGTATCGATACAAAATAAGTAATAATAAAAATAAGAAAAGGGATTGCTACATATTTTAGAAATATGTAAAAAAAATGTGCAGTAAATGTATGGTCTACCCAAAAAGCAAATTGAGAAAAAATGTAGTCTAAACGTGAATTAGTTATCAAAAAGTTTAAAAAATAAAATTTATATGCTTGCATAATTTTAGCAAATATCATGCAAATAAATAATTGTAATCTAGTGAAACCTAATTATTCCGATTAAGTGTAAGTAAATTAGGATTAATTGTAATATTAGAAGAATTAATATTTAAAATTTTTCAAAAACACCCAAACCAAACAATGCAAAATCATATTTTATAGGATCGTTAGGGTCTAATAATCTGAGATTTGTATCTAATTCAAATAGTGCTTTTGCATCGTTTTGTTTTCGTAAAAGTAAACTTAATTTTCGGGCTACATTTCCAGAGTGTACATCAAGCGGACATGATAAAGTAGAAGCAGAAATTGTTTTCCAAAGTCCAAAATCGACACCATTTTTATCTTGTCTAACCATCCAACGCAAAAACATATTGATTCTTTTTGCCGCCGAACCATTCATTGGGTCAGAAACATGTTTCTCGGTTCTTGGTAAATGATTGCCTTCGAAAAATATTTTTTTGAATTCGGAAATACTTTTTTGCATCGAATCTTTTGTAGCGTTTTTGGCAAAAATAGCTTCCAAACCATTGTGATTTGTATAAATGTGTTGCAAACTTTTTATGAATTGTATGAAATCTTGCCCGTTGAAGGTTCTGTGCACAAATTTATCTAACGATTCCAGTTGGTTTTCGTTGTGAGACATGATAAAATCATAAGGAGAATTTCCCATGAGTTGTATCATTTTGTGCGCGTTGTTAATAATCATTTTTCTATTTCCCCAAGCAATAGTTGCACTCAGAAATCCAGCAACTTCTATATCTTCTTTTAATGAAAATAAATGTGGAATTTGAATCGGATCACTTTCAATAAAATTAGGATTGTTGTAAAGAATTACTTTTTCGTCAAGAAAAGATTTAAGTTCGGATTTATTCATTGATGCTTTCCGATGTAATATTTCCGTCGACCATAATGAGTTTTCTATCGGCCATATTAGCCAATTCTTCGTTGTGGGTTACTATGACAAAAGTTTGTCCTAATTCGTCTCGAAGTTTAAAAAATAATTGATGTAAATTCTCGGCAGTTTGCGTGTCTAAATTTCCAGAAGGTTCATCCGCAAAAATAATTGCAGGTTTGTTTATTAAAGCTCTCGCAACTGCTACACGTTGTTGTTCTCCACCCGAAAGTTCATTTGGTTTGTGATTCATTCGGTCTTGTAATCCTAAATAAGTTAGGATTTTTTCGGCTTCAAATTCAGTTTCTGTTTTCTGTTTATTTGCTATAAAGGCAGGAATACAAACGTTTTCTAAAGCTGTAAATTCTGGTAAAAGCTGATGAAACTGAAAAATAAAACCGAGATTCAAATTTCTAAATTTAGACAAATCTTTATCATTCATTTTCAGAACATTTTGCCCGTTTATTTCTAAAAAAGTAGCATTATTTTCTGTGGGTTTATCTAGTGTCCCTAAAATTTGAAGCAATGTAGTTTTTCCAGCTCCAGAAGCGCCAACTATCGATATGATTTCGCCTTTTTCTATATGCAAGTCAACACCTTTTAATACTTGTAATGTGTCGTAATTTTTTCGAATATTTTTTGCATTAATCATATAATCGTTTTCACAAAGAAACAAAGAAATTGCATGAACATCAAATAAAGTTTTGTTAAGAAAATAAATTTTACAAATGATTTAATTAATTTTGAATAAAGTAAAATATTATGAAAAAAGCACTATTTTTTTTTTTATCATTAATAGCAATGAGCTGTCAATCGAAACCCAATAATGTCGTAAAATTTGAACCCAATACTATGAATATCGAAAATGGAAAGGAAATAGCCATATTTGCAGGAGGTTGCTTTTGGTGTACAGAAGCAGTTTTTTTAGAACTAAAAGGAGTAGAAAATGTTAAACCAGGTTACATAGGCGGAAAAACTGCAAATCCCACTTATGAAGACATTTGTTCAGGTACAACAGGACACGCTGAAGCGATAAAAATTATTTTCGATCCTAGTAAAATCTCCTTTGGAGAATTATTAGAAGTTTTTTTTGCTACTCACGATCCTACAACGATAAACCAACAAGGTGCAGATAGAGGAACGCAATATCGAAGTGAAATTTTTTGTATTAATGAAAAACAAAAACAAGTCGCATCAGCATACATCAAACAACTAGATGAGGCGAATACTTATGGAAATAAAGTTGTTACAGAAGTATCTGATGCAACTACTTTCTATGTTGCCGAAGACTATCATCAGAATTATTACAATCAGAACAAAAACAAATCTTATTGTACATATGTCATAACGCCAAAGATTGATAAGGTAAGAAAAGAATTTAAAGATAAATTGAAAAAATAAATATGAGTACATTAACGGATAAAGAAATAATTGATATTTTAGGTGATAACCACCAAATGACTTCGGACGTATCTCCAATACGTTCAGACGCTTTTATAAAAACAGATGATCAGAAAATGCAAAATATCGAGAGACATTTTTATGATATTATGCAAGAATTAGGACTCGATATGACTGATGATAGCCTGCAAGGAACTCCACATCGTGTAGCAAAAATGTTTATTAAAGAAATTTTTAGTGGTTTAGACCCTAAAAATAAACCTAAAGTTTCAACATTCGATAACGGATATAATTATGATAAAATGTTGGTTGAAGCCAATATTAGTTTTAATTCGACTTGTGAACATCATTTTTTGCCCATATTTGGTAAAGCACATATAGGATATATTTCTAGCGGAAAAGTGATTGGATTATCTAAGTTAAATAGAATTGTCGATTATTTTTCTCGTCGTCCGCAAGTTCAGGAACGATTAATTATGCAAATTTTTAATGATTTAAAAGTTGCTTTAAATACAGAAAATGTAATTGTAGTTATGGAAGCTAAACATTTGTGTGTATCTAGTCGTGGTATAAAACACGAATCTAGTTTTACATCTACTATACAATATGGTGGTGTTTTTAATGAAAAGGAATACAGAAACGATTTTTTTAGTATGATAAATTCTGAAAAATAAAAATTGGCACTAGTTTTGTATATTTAGAAGTGTAATTTTAATTTAAAAAAATGTCACAAGATATACAATTAAAAGTAAAGCCGAATTACAAGCCACAGGCTACAATTGCAAAATTAATATTAGGATTATTTTTTGATTTTATTGGTATGCTATCCTATATAATTCCTGGAATTGCTGAAACTACAGATTTAATATGGGCACCAATTTCTGGTATGTTATTGGTAGTAATGTACAAGGGTACTGTGGGTAAAGTAGCGGGTGTTGTAGGAATATTAGAAGAGTTAATTCCTTTTACGGATATTATTCCGACTTTTACAATAACTTGGTTTTATGAAAATTATTTAGATAAAAAGAATAATAAATAAATTAAAAGCTCCAATTTGGGGCTTTTTTTATGATTTAAAAATAAAACCCAATCCCATACTTACAAGCATTTTTTTACTAAAACCAAAGAAAAATGGAAATTGCCCAAAAATAAAACCAATTACAATAAGCAAGAAAGGATACAAAGGCATTACGAGAACAATAAGTATCAAGTAATAAAAAAACAAAGGTAAATTGTCTTTATTTAATCCCAAAAAAGACATACAAAAAGAAGAAATTTTTGCCGAAAGTGAACCATTTATTGCAAAAACTATAAATATAACAATCAACTGAAAATTTGAAGATATTCCCCAACGTTGTTTTAACTTGTTCATAGTTTTAAAATTTTAAAACAAATATAAAATATTATCTAGGAGGAACAAAGCCAAAAAGTTGCTGTTTGTAAGTATTCTGAAAATAAATCATATAGTTGTAAATCAAATAATTTACTTCATATCCATAATGAATGTTAGAATCGTAATTAATTTGGATTTCATATAACTTAGAATCATAACGCATAGGCTGCGAAGCACGATTATTCCATTCGGAAACATAGATTCTGTTTTTATTTTCTAAATAACTTTCCGAATGATAATTTCTAGGAAAAGCACGGCTATTAAGCCAAGAAGTAAATCCACCATCTATAATTGTAACTTCATATTCTAAAGCTTCATTAGCAATTCTTAGAGTATCTCCTTTGATAGGATTTGGAGCACTTTTCGCCACTATATTTTTTGTATTGCAACTAACAATGCAAATCAAAATTAATCCAAAAATACTAAGATGTTTCATGATTTAATTTTATAAAAAAAAATCCCACAGAAGCGGGATTTAGTATTATTGTTTTTTCGAAAAGATTACCAAAATAACCCGCCAAGGTCTCTATTTTGACTCACTTGATTTTGAATACTTTCTTGTTTAACACCCAAACGTGTTATAAATTTCCAGTACTATCAGAATAATAATCATCGTTACCTAAGAATCCTGATAAATCATCAACTAATGAAGGTTAAACTAATGAAGTTTTTCCTTCGCTTGTAACTACTTTTTCTTCAACTTCAGATATGTTCTGTTTTCCTCAATTAATGTTCTATAAATTAAAAAATTCAAGCGTAATTTGTTTGTTATTAATTGATTTATAAGTAAATGTATGAAATATATTTATATTTCTGCTTTTACTAAAGCAATTATTTGTTCCGCAAGTTCGGTACCAATTCTGTCTTGTGCTTCGATAGTTGCAGCGCCAATATGCGGTGTCATAGAGATGTTTGGATGCATCAATAATTGAACAGCTGGTGTTGGTTCATTTTCAAAAACATCTAAACCAGCAAACAATACTTTTTTGTTATCTAAAGCCGCAACTAGTTCTACTTCATTTATGATACCACCACGAGAACAATTTATGATTCCTACGCCATCTTTCATCAAATCGAATTCTCGTTTTCCAATAATATAATCTTTTTGGGCAGGAACGTGAAGAGTAACAAAATCCGAGTGTTTTAGTAATTCATCTACAGGTTCGGTTTCAATTTCAACATTTATAAATTGACCATTATAAAAATCGACTTTAATTTCTGCTTTTCCCACATAATTATCGGACGCAATTACTTTCATACCCAAACCTAAAGCCATTTTTGCTACGGATTGCCCTATTCTTCCAAAACCAATAATACCAATGGTTTTGCCGCGAAGCTCGATACCATCTGCGTATGCTTTTTTCAAATCGTTAAAACGAGTATCGCCTTCTAGAGGCATATTTCGATTAGAATCATACAAAAATCGTACGCCCGAAAATAAATGAGCAAAGACCAATTCAGCTACCGAATTTGATGAAGAAGCTGGTGTGTTTATAACTTGAATGTCTTTCGAAATGGCATAGTCAACATCAATATTATCCATTCCTACGCCACCACGTCCTATAATTTTTAATGACGGACATGCGTCGATAATATCTTTTCTAACTTTGGTTGCACTTCTAACTAATATAACCGCAACTTGGTGTGTATTTACAAAATTGATAATTTGTTCTTGTGCAACTTTTGTAGTAATTACTTCAACCCCCCCTTTTTCTAATGCTAGAATTCCACTTTTAGAGATTCCGTCGTTAGCTAATATTTTCATTGTATGTTTATTTGTTTAATCGTTTATTTGTTTAATCGGTTAAACGGTTAACCGAATATACAAATACACTATATTTTTGTTTCTAAATCTTTCATTACATCTACTAAAACTTGCACACTTTCCAGTGGAAGCGCATTGTACATTGAAGCACGATAACCACCTACGGAACGATGACCTGATAATCCTGAGATTCCGGCTTCTTTCCACATTTTGTCAAATAATTCAGTATGATTTTCGTTGTTTAATAAGAACGTGGCATTCATATTACTTCTATCTTCAACGTTTGCAGCACCTTTAAACAAAGGATTTCTATCAATTTCAGAATATAATAAATTTGCTTTTATGTTGTTTAACTTTTCGATAGCAGGAATTCCTCCTAATTTTTTTAACCATTGTAGGGTTAAAAGAGAAGCGTAGATAGGAAAAACTGGCGGCGTATTGTACATGCTTTCTGCCTTAATGTGTTTTTCATAATCTAACATAGACGGAATGTAACGTCCAGTTTTACCTAAAATTTCTTCTTTAACAACTACTAAAGTAGTTCCAGCTGGTCCCATATTTTTTTGTGCTCCAGCATAAATTAAATCAAATTTAGAAAAATCTAAAACTCTCGAAAATATATCAGAACTCATATCGCAAACTACTGGAATATTTACCTCTGGAAATGATTTCATTTGTGTTCCAAAAATGGTGTTATTGCTCGTACAATGAAAATAATTGGCATCTGTAGGAATACTATAATTTTTAGGAATGTGATTATAATTTTCGGATGCGGATGATGCTATAACAACAGTTTCTCCAAAATGTTTAGCTTCTTTTATCGCGCCACTTGCCCAAGTTCCTGTATCTAAATAAGCTGCTTTTCCGCTTTCCTTCATCAAGTTGTACGGAACCATTAGGAATTCTAAACTCGCGCCACCAGCCAAAAATAATGCTTGGTAACCTTTGCCTTCTAGTCCTAAAAGTTCTAAAACTAAGGATCTAGCTTCTTCCATAACGGCCACAAAATCTTTGCTTCTGTGGGAAATTTCTAAAAGAGAGAGTCCAGAATTGTTAAAATCTAAAATCGCTTGTGCCGACTTCGCGAAAACTTCTTGTGGAAGTATGCAAGGTCCTGCACTGTAATTGTGTTTTTTCATTGTGTAGTGTTGTGTAGTAGTTGTGTTTTTTCCTGAATTAACTAGGGCTTCTAAATTAAAATTTGGTTTATGAATGTGTGTTGATTTTTCTTTTTCGGCACCAATAATTTGGCTAATTTTCGATGTACTCATAATTTTAAAATTATAAATTAATTAAAAAATAAATAGTATCTAAATTATCAGCGTAGTCCCAAAGATTTGGTTTTTGAGTTGCTCCAAAAGCAATACTATTTTCGATTATATTATTAGAAACAATGCATTGTATTTTGTCTTTATCAGTTTCTAAACGATTTTTAATGTCATTTAGATCATCATAAAATTCATAAAAAACCGAAGAAATAGGCGAGGAGTAACTCGAATCTTCTTTAATAATTAGAAATTCATTATCTAATAAATTAAAATTACTCATCAGGAAAACTGCTTTGTTGTAATCGTAATTGTTTGCATATTTTTCGTATTTTATGACATCTTGATAAGGGAATACACCATTAAAAAACAAATCGAAATTGTAATTTTTAGGTATAAATAATTTAGAGACATTGCGACAACCCAGTCCAAAATACCTAAAAATATCTTCACCCAAAGCAATCATTTGTTCTTTTGATTCCGAGCCATCTAATACAGCAACAGAATTTCTGTTTTTACGAATAATTGATGGTTTGTCTTTAAAATAATATTCGAAATATCTCGCAGTATTATCGCTTCCAGTGGCAATTACAGCATCGAAATTTTCTAGTTTTCCTTCAACGAAATTGATATAATTTTTAAATTCTGGTTGGACAGCTATTAAGTATTTTGCTAAAAAAGGCAATAAATGTTGATCGTTTGATGAGGTTTTTATTAAAACTTTATGTCCAGAAATTAATACCGACAAAAAATCATGAAAACCTACCAACGGTATATTTCCCGCAAGAATTAATCCTACAGTTTTTGGTTTAACTTCTGAAAAAGTATAATTAGACAACCATTTTTCTAAATTTTCTTCATTTAAAGCTTCAGCCCAAGAATTGATAGAAAAATAGACATTTTCCTCAGTATACCAACCATTGTGTGATTGTGAAAGGTTTATAAGCGAAATAAAATCATCAAAAAACAAATCGTTATGCAAAACGGTTTCATTTTTTATGGAATTATTTGCTGAAAATTGGCTTAAAAATTTTCCTAATTCTATAAAACATCTTTTTTTATCGCTTTGTAACATTTGTTTATTTGTTTATGAATGGTTTTGATTGTAATTTTGTACAAAAATAAAATAATAAGTCGAAAGTCGAATGTCTTAATGTCAAAAGATTTAAGACATTCGACATTATGACTTTAAAACTTTAGTAAAATGGCAATAATTATAACAGACGAATGTATCAATTGTGGCGCATGTGAGCCAGAATGTCCGAATACCGCAATATATGAAGGGGCCGACGATTGGAGATACAAAGACGGAACCAAATTATCTGGGAAAATCATACTTCCCGATGGTACCGAAGTTGATTCTGATGCAGCACAAACACCAATTTCAGACGATATTTACTATATAGTTCCAGGGAAATGTACCGAATGTAAAGGTTTTCATGACGAACCACAATGCGCGGCAGTTTGCCCAGTAGATTGTTGTGTACCAGATGATAATCATGTAGAAAGCGAAGAAACTTTGCTTAATAGGCAAGCATTCTTACATAATGAGTAAAATTCATAAAAAACAATAAAAAAGTGAATTTTTAGCTAAAAATTCTCTTTTTTATTGTTTAAAGTAGTTTTAATATGTTAAATTTGAATAAAAGAAAGTAAAATGAAGAAAATTTTATCTTTTACATTGTTATTTATTAGTGGTTTTGTATTTTCTCAAAACATCGAATTTACGGTTATTGTAAAAGATGTTGAGACGGGTTTGCCTATTGAAGAAGTTACAATTACAGGTGTAAAAACTAAACAAGGTTTTTTAACCAACAAGAATGGTGAGGCAAATATAAGTTTAAGTAAGGAATCTGATTTGCAATTCGAAAACTTGGCATACAAATCTTATATTGTTAAATACCTTGATTTGGATAAAAAAATTAATGAAGTTTATCTAGAAAGTAATGCAAAGCGATTAGAAGAAGTCATTTTAACAACCGAACATCCACAAGATATTTTAAAGAAATTAATAAAAAAATCGTTAGATTTAATTACGATTCCTGTAAATCTAAAAGTATATTTAAGGGAGTTTTACAAAAAAAATGACCAAATTGTTTTTTTTAATGATGGTTTAATCAATTTTCAAATAGCAGGCAATTCAAAAAATATAAAAACAGATATTTTAGTAGAACAAAACAGATCTGTTGGCTTGTTAGATGTTGATATAAATGATGAGCTTTTGGGATATAATCTAAATAATATTATCGAGAATTATTATCAATTTCAATATTTAGAAGAAATTTTAGTTTCAAATGCAAAACGAAAATATGATTTTCAAATTAAATCCTATCCAAACAACGAAAATTTTTTATTAATAAAAGCTACACCAATTGAAGGAGTTAGTGGTATTTTTTCAGAATACACAATAATTTACGATCGAAACAAGATGGTTATAATGGAAGTCAGCTCGATGGTTCCAGATTCTCTATTAGAGGATTTAAGGCAGTCTTTTCTGAAAAACAGTAAGATATACAAATTAGAATTCAAAAACACTTTCAGATTAGACAATGACCTCTATTATTTAGCCAATTCTAAAGAAGTAATTGGTTTTGAGAAAAAATATAAAAATCAAAACCGACGAATAGAAGTAAACAATCATATGATAATTACCAATTTCGACAAAGAACTTTTTAAATACAATGAAAAAAATGTTTTCAAAGACAAATCACTAATTAATAAAAAATCTTCCTTTTTTACTAATTATTGGGATTTCGAATCAGGATTTCTATCTACAAAAGAAGAAAAAGATATAATCGAAAAATTATCACATCTGTAAAATTTAAAAATTGCTTTCCATTTTTTTGAACTTTGAATCTTTGACCCTTTGCAACTTTTAACCTATATTTGCACACTTTATAAAACAAAACCATAATGAAAGCAGGAATTGTAGGATTACCGAATGTAGGAAAATCGACTTTATTTAATTGTTTATCAAACGCAAAAGCACAAAGTGCTAATTTTCCGTTTTGTACTATCGAACCAAATATTGGTGTGGTAAACGTTCCTGATCCAAGAATAGAAAAATTAGAAGAATTAGTAAAACCAGAGCGTGTGCAAATGGCAACTGTCGATATTGTCGATATTGCAGGACTCGTAAAAGGAGCTAGTAAAGGAGAAGGTTTAGGAAATCAATTCCTAGGAAATATAAGAGAATGTAATGCTATCATTCACGTTTTGCGTTGTTTTGATAACGATAATATTATTCACGTTGACGGAAATGTAAATCCAATTCGTGACAAAGAAACTATTGATATCGAGTTGCAACTAAAAGACTTAGAAACAGTAGAAAAACGTCTAGAAAAAGTAAATAGAGCAGCCAAAACTGGAAATAAAGAAGCGCAAACCGAAAAAGCATTATTAGATCGCATTCGCGAAACTTTACTACAAGCAAAATCAGCTCGAACAGTAACTCCAAACGGATTTGAAGAAGAAGAATTATTTGAAACATTTCAATTAATTACATCAAAACCAGTATTATATGTTTGTAATGTCGACGAAAATTCAGCTGTAAAAGGAAATAAATACGTAGATCAGGTTCGCGAATTAGTAAAGGATGAAGACGCAGAAGTTATCATTCTTTCAGTAGGAGCAGAAGCTGATATTACAGAGTTAGAAAGTTATGAAGAACGTCAGGTTTTTCTAGAAGATATGGGATTATCTGAGCCTGGAGCTTCAGTTTTAATTCGTGCAGCTTACAAATTACTAAAACAACAAACCTATTTTACAGCAGGTGTAAAAGAAGTACGTGCTTGGACAATAAACGTAGGTTCAACAGCACCACAAGCTGCTGGGGTAATTCACACCGATTTTGAAAAAGGATTTATTCGTGCTGAAGTAATTTCGTATGAAGACTATATTCATTACGGAACTGAAGCCAAAGCCAAAGAAGCAGGTAAATTTAAAGTAGAAGGAAAAGAATATATCGTAAAAGATGGTGATGTAATGCATTTTAGATTTAACGTCTAGAAAAAAGATTAGAATATAAAAAGCTCGTATGAAAATACGGGCTTTTTTTGGCTTGATATTTGATTTTAATATTAAAAATTCAAAATGAAAAGCATCAAACAATCTTTCAAAATATTTTTCAAAATCATTTTAGCATTTGTAATTCTACTGCTAATATATACACTTTTCGTTTTTGGATTATCAAAGATTACTGTTAATGCTGACGTTGCTCAAAAAGAGGAAATAGAAATTTTTATTAAAACCAATGGAGTTCACACGGACATAATTGTTCCTATAAAGAATGAGATAAAAGATTGGAGTAAAGAAATCAAATTCAATCAAACAAAATCTAAAGATTCCCTGATGAATTATGTTGCAATTGGCTGGGGTGATAAAGGATTTTACTTAAATACGCCACAATGGTCAGACTTAAAAGCAAGTACAGCTTTTAGAGCAGCTACTGGTTTAAGTACTTCGGCAATGCACACTACTTTTTGTAAGTCCGTTTCTGAAAGTGAAAATTGTAAGAGAATTTTAATATCTAAAGAGAATTATCAAAAACTGGTTACTTTTATTAATGCTAGTTTTCAGAGAGGTTCTAATAAAAATATGCAATATATTTCAGGTCGAGGTTATGCTAAGAATGATGCTTTTTATGAAGCAAAAGGAAGTTACAGTTTGTTTAGAACTTGTAATACTTGGGCAAATGAAGCATTGAAATCATCAAATCAAAAAGCTGCATTTTGGACACCTTATGATGGTGGAATTTTTTGCCATTACCAATAAAAAAATGCCGTCTTGTGAACGGCATTTTTGTTTTATTTTCAAAATAAATATTAAAATTTAAATCCAAGTCTAGCATAGTAATAAGCACCGCTAAAACCCATTTGAACTGAATCCCAATATCCTCCAGCTTCAACCCAGTCATCTTGTTGGTCAGGATAGATATTTAGTAAATTGTTAGCTCCCAAACTTAATTTAAGAGATTTAGATAGTTTGAAACCTAGAGTTAAATCGGTTACAATTTTAGCTCCATAAGTATCGGTTGCTGCTTTTATTTGGTTGTCAAATAATTGAGCTGAAGTTTCTGATGCATCTGTTCTATAATCTTCAGGATCTTCATAAACTTGGTAATCTAATAATTTAACTTCGCTAAATCTTGTAAATGCTAAACCAGCATCAAAAAATCTGTAACCATAATTTAAATTTAATGCAAATTTATTTGCTGGTGCAGAAGCTAGTAAGAAAGCTTTGTCTCTTTCTCCGAAGAAAGTCTGATTGTCTAAACCATTGTTTTTAACATTTGAAATTTCCATATCATTGATGTTTCCAACGGCTGTAACTCCAAATCTAGAATCACCCATAGTTTTTTTCCAAGATACAACCATGTCTAAACCTTTAGTTTTAGTATCTACACCATTGGTAAAGAATTGTGCTGCATCAACATTTAATGCTAAAGATGTTGCATCAAAATAACCTGTTAATACGATTCTATCTTTAACATTTATCAAATAACCATCTATCGTTGCTGTAAAATTTCCTTTAGATAAAGTAAGTCCTAAAGAAGCATTTACTGCTTTCTCTTCATTCAGTTTTCCTATACCAAAAGCTTTTGTAACTTGACTGTCATTTGCAGAAAGCAAAACTTCGGTTGCGCCAGAACTACTAAAATTTGTAAAACTAGTATTGTAGTAAATTTGAGCTAACGATGGCGCTCTAAATCCAGTACTTACAGAACCTCTAAGATTTATATTATTTGTAATTTTATATCTTGTAGCAAATTTTCCGTTTACAGTACTACCAAAATCGCTATAGTTTTCGAAACGCACAGCAGCACTTACTAAGAATTTTTTTGTAATGTCAAATTCGGCATCAGCATAAAGGGATAAATTTGTTCTTCCTTTGTCAACCACATTTTTTGGGCTATAACCAGGAAATCCTTGTGAACCTCCAGGTCTTGGATCTCCAGAACCAGGATCGATAGGTGCAGATTGTGTTGTAGGATCTGTGATTGGATTACCAAAAGTGTCATAAGTTGCATAAGAACCTAGCTCTCCCGCAAAAATCTTAAATGTCTCTGAACGAAATTCAGCTCCAAAAGCTAAATTCATACCACTTAAAACAGAATCATAATTTTTCGAAAAATCAAGATTTGTAGTGTTCTGACTTAAACTGTGTCCACCAGCATCGAAAGCTCTTGGAGATGCACCTTCTAATGAAGCATTTAAAGTACCTTCAATTCGATAATCAAAAATATTTTTACCATATGTATTACTCAAATCTATTTTCCAGCCACCAGTAGTGTTAGTTCTAAAACCCGCCGCGATAGAATTATCTATAATATTTGAAGTAATTCTAGGTGTAAATCCACCAGGATATATAGATTCTACAACTCTTGCTCCATCATTTCTAGTAAATGCATAGGCATCTGTATCTCTGTAATTTCTGCCACCAAAAGCATAAAATTCTATTTTATCGGTAATTGGAATAGCAGCATTAACCATAAAATTAGCACTAAATATTTCAGCTTCTCCAAATCCTTTTCTAAAATCGAATCCTGGTCGTAAAGTTTTTTCTTTATTTAAAAATTCAGTTGTAAAGTTAGCATAGCCTCCTTTTTCACCTATTTTTGTACCATAATTTAAAGAAAATTTTGAAGAATTACCATCAAGTTTTTTGTCTTTACCAAAAGAGTTTCCGTTTCCGTTTTGGTCTAATCTAAATCCTGGAGTATTTGCAGTTCCAAGAGGGAAATCACCTTTGGCATTAGTATTATAAGCCCCATAAGTTACAGCTCCAGTTAGCTCATTTACGTTGTCATTTAATACAATATTTATTACTCCCGAAATAGCATCAGAACCATATTGTGCTGCTGCGCCATCTCTTAGAATTTCAATTCTTTTTATTGATGAAGCAGGAATTGCATTCAAATCTGTTCCGGTATTTCCTCTTCCACGAGTTCCAAAAAGGTTAATTAATGATGACTGATGTCTTCTTTTTCCATTGATCAAAACTAATGTTTGATCTGGTCCCATTCCTCTTAATGAAGCTGGATCAACGTGATCGGCACCATCTGAACCGGATTGCTTATTAGCATTAAATGAAGGTGCAACATACTGTAGCAATTCATTAATTTCAATTTTACCACTTTGTGTAGTTACATCTTTTACATTAATTATATCAACAGGAACAGCAGAATTCACGACAGTTCTTTTAGCATTTCTAGAACCTACCGCTTGAATATTTACTTCTTGTAAACCGACTCCTTCTTCTTCAAGGTTTATTGTCAAATTATCAGAAACTTTCATTTCAGTAGTTTTAAATCCAAGATATTTTATAATTAATTTAGATTC
>NZ_JAYURN010000063.1:0-46163 GCF_043756175.1 Flavobacterium sp. | reverse complement strand
TTTAAAATCTAACGAATAACTTTGATTCTTTCTGGGCAACAAACCAATGGCTCCGTATTCTTTATAAAATCCAATCCATTTACGAAGGTTTGATCTTTCTACACCTTTTTCTATTGAAGCATAGTTGCAAGAATAATGCTTTTCTAAAACTAATTTTACACATTCAAGTTTAAATGCATAATCATACTTTACTTTTCTTTTCATAAAAATACCCCCAAATAGTGTCTAACTTTTTGGGGGCAGTCTATTATCGAATGGTTTTTTATTTTTAAATAAATTTACATAAAAAGCTAATCAAATTCCGAAGTAAAAAATAACTTCACATTTGGGAACTTGCTTTGGGTCATTTGAATTGTAAAATCACTATCGGCCAAAAAGACCAATTGTTTGTATTTATCGTGTGCTAAAAATTTTTGTTTAATACGTTTAAATTCTTTAAATTCTTCGCTTTTAGGATCGGTAGGTTTTACCCAACAAGCTTTGTGAACAGGAAAGTTCTCGTAAGTACATTTTGCACCATATTCGTGTTCTAAACGATATTGAATTACTTCATACTGAAGTGCTCCAACAGTTCCAATAATTTTTCTATTATTCATTTCAAGAGTAAATAACTGCGCAACACCTTCATCCATCAACTGGTCAATTCCTTTGTCAAGTTGTTTTGCTTTAAGTGGATCGGCATTATTGATATATCTAAAATGTTCTGGCGAAAAGCTTGGAATTCCTTTGAAACTCATTTGCTCACCTTCGGTTAATGTATCTCCAATTTTAAAATTTCCAGTATCGTGTAAACCTACAATATCACCAGGATAAGAAATATCTACAATTTCTTTTTTCTCAGCAAAAAAAGCATTAGGACTAGAGAATTTTAAATTTTTACCTTGTCTAACATGTAAATAAGGTTTGTTTCTCTCGAAAGTACCTGAAACAATTTTTACAAATGCCAATCGATCTCTGTGTTTAGGATCCATATTGGCATGTATTTTAAATACAAATCCAGATAATTTTTCTTCAGTAGGATCTACTAATCTGGTTTCAGATTCTTTAGGTCTTGGCGATGGTGCAATTTCTACAAAACAATCTAGTAATTCTCGAACGCCAAAATTATTTAATGCAGAACCAAAAAATACAGGCTGTAATTTTCCGTCAAGGTAATCTTGTCTGTCAAAAGGCGGATAAACTTCGGTAAGTAATTCTAAATTATCACGAAGCTCATCAGCTGGTTTTTGACCAATTATTTTTTCTAATTCAGGACTTTGTACATCAGATATAGCAACTACATCATCAATATTTTTTCGGCTATCGCTACTAAAAAGATTAATATTCTTTTCCCAGATATTATAGATACCCTGAAAATCGTAACCCATTCCTATTGGAAAACTCATAGGAGTGACTGTCAATCCTAGTTTTTGTTCTACTTCGTCCATCAAATCGAAAGCATCTTTTCCTTCTCTATCTAGTTTGTTTATAAAAACCAAAATAGGAATTTTTCGCATTCGGCAAACGGCAACCAATTTTTCGGTTTGCTCTTCGACACCTTTAGCAACGTCAATAACCACAATAACACTATCTACAGCGGTTAAGGTTCTAAAAGTATCTTCAGCAAAATCCTTATGTCCTGGTGTATCTAGAATATTAATTTTTTTGTCCTTATATATAAATGCTAAAACGGAAGTAGAAACCGAAATCCCTCTCTGACGTTCTATTTCCATAAAATCGGAGGTAGCACCTTTTTTAATTTTATTGTTTTTTACCGCACCAGCTTCTTGTATGGCACCACCAAATAGTAAAAGTTTTTCGGTTAGTGTTGTTTTACCAGCATCGGGATGCGAAATAATACCAAAGGTTCTTCTGCGTTCTATTTCTTTAAGGAAACTCATTATTTTTAATTTTTGTAAATATACATTATTATTAAATATTGTTTTACTCACTTGGCTTTTTTAGATTAAAAGTGTAGATTTAACTCCATAATGTATATTTGATGGAATTTCCATTAGAATTTATGATTCCTTAAACTTAAAAATGAAATCGAAAAATAGAAAGAAAATATTTTTAACATTGGTTTTTATACTGCTGGAATCTTTTGCTTACTCGCAACAGGATTCTCAGTTCACACAATATATGTACAATACGATTAATGTGAATCCAGCTTATGCAGGCTCCAGACGTGTTCTGAGTGTTTTTGGGATACATAGAAATCAATGGATTGGTCTTGACGGTTCGCCAGTTACCAATGCTTTTTCCTTGCATTCGCCAATAGATAATACAAATTTGGCCCTTGGATTATCATTTATTAATGATAAAATTGGTCCATCTAACGAAAATTTAATTTCTATAGCTACTTCTTATGCATTAAAAATATCAGATAATTATAAATTATCATTTGGTGTCAACGGAACTATTAATCAGTTTAATATCGATTATAATAAATTAAAAACATACGATACTTCCGATGCTTTGTTGCTATTACAAGAGAATAACAAATTCTCTCCCAATATTGGTGCAGGATTGTATTTTCATTCAGAAAAAAATTATATAGGAATTTCTGTTCCAAATTTACTCGAAACAAAACATTATGATGATATAAAAAAAGCAGTTTCAAATGAACGAATACACTTTTATTTTATCACAGGACATGTTTTCGACCTGTCATCAAATATCAAACTAAAACCAGCTTTATTATCTAAAATTGTAAAAGGTGCGCCACTTCAAGTCGATTTGTCGGCCAATTTCTTGTTTAACGAAAAACTAACTCTAGGTTCAGCTTATAAATTCAGCAATGCTTTGAGTGTAATGGTAGGATTTCAAATGTCAAACTCTTGGTTTTTAGGTTATGCTTACGATTTAGAAAGAACTAAACTAGCCAATTATAATTCGGGTACGCACGAAATGTTTTTGAGATATGAATTATTTAAAGATTACACAAAATTTAAATCACCAAGATTTTTTTAGAAAATATTTTAGTAATCTTTCCTCAGTTTACAAATATAAATTTTTGTTAATACATAGCGATATAGTTGTATAATGTAACCGAATTGTTATTTTTGTTCGTCGTTAAAAATAGTATCTTTTTAAAATAAATTTAAAGAATGAAAATTAATAAATTAATCTTAGGTTTTGCATATGCTATAAGTTCTTTGGCTTTCGCCCAAAGTGAGAAAAAAGAAGTTTTGTTTACTATTGATGACAAACCATATTATACCGATGAGTTTTCACGTGTTTATAACAAAAATATCGATTTAGTAAAAGACGAATCTCAAAAAGATCTGAGCCAATATATGGACTTGTTCGTGGGTTATAAGCTCAAAATAAATAAAGCCAACAAGCTTGGATTGCAAAATAACACAAAGTACATTAATGAGTTAAAGTCCTACAGAGCCCAGTTGTCTAAAAATTACACATCTGACACAAAGGTTACAAAAGCACTAATAGAAGAAGGTTACAATCGTTCGTTAAAAGAGATTAGAGCATCACATATTTTAATATTGGTCGATGAAAATGCCATGCCAGGTGATACATTAAAAGCATATAATCAGACAATCGATATTAGAAAAAAAGCAGTAGCAGGAGAAAATTTTGAAGACCTTGCAGTTAAGTTTTCACAAGATCCATCATCAAAAGAAAATAAAGGAGATTTAGGGTATTTTTCAGCGTTTAGAATGGTTTATCCCTTCGAATCGGCAGCTTATAAAACAAATAAAGGCGAAATATCGATGCCAGTTCGAACAAAATTTGGATATCATTTAGTAAAAGTTATCGATTCTCGTGACAATCGTGGCGAAGTTACAGTTTCGCATATTATGATTTTGAAATCACCTAAAACAGAAACGGATATAACTGTAAACGAAAAAGCTAAAGCAACAATTCAAGATATTTATACTAAGCTAAAGCAAGGCGAAAACTTCGAAAGTTTAGCCAATCAGTTTTCTGAAGATAAAAATTCAGCGCCAAAAGGCGGATTATTACCACGTTTTGCTTCGGGACAATTAAGCTCAGAAGAATTTGAGAATGCAGCATTCGGTCTTACAAAAACAAATGAATATTCCGAGCCATTCGAAAGCCAATTTGGCTGGCATATTGTTAAGTTAGTAGATAAACATCCAATAAAAAAACTCGACGAAATGGAAAGAGAATTGGATGAAAAAATCAGAAAAGATGACCGTTCTCGATTAATTACAAATTCTCTTACAAGCAAATTACAGAAAAAATATGCCATTGTTCGTGATGATAAATTATATACACAAATAAAAGCATCAGTTACTGATAAGTTTTATACTAGCGAATGGAAACTTCCAACTAATTTGAAAGATTATAGCGGAAACTTATTCAAAGTTGAAGAAAAAACTATAAATGGAGCCGAATTTTTATCAAATTTAGAAACACAACAAAAAGCAAATCTTAAAATAAAACCTATCGGTAAATTAGTAGATTATGTGTATCAAAACTTTGTAGATGCACAAATGACAAATTATTATAACGATAATTTAGAAAAAGAATTTCCAGATTTTGCAAACGTTATCGAAGAATATCGTGACGGATTATTACTTTTCGACTTGATGGAAAAGGAAATTTGGGACAAAGCAAAGCAAGATACTACTGGATTAAAAAATTATTATAATGATAATAAATTGAAATACCAATGGAAAAACAGAGTGGAAGTATTAGTTGCTTCATCAACAAGAGAAGATATAGTAAAAGAAGCTAAAAAATTATTAAAAAAGGATCAAACTGCTGATTTTATTAAAACAAATCTTAATACAAAAGATGTTGTAAATGTAATGACTAAGCAAGAAACATATGAAGAAAGTGCCGAAAATTTACCTAAAAAGGTAGTTTTCAAAAAAGGAGTTTCAGAAGTGTATAAAGATGGTGAATTTTATTTTGTAAATAGAGTTTCAAAAATAATTCCAGCAACAAACAAAACACTCGACGAAACAAGAGGAAGAGTGATAAATGATTACCAACAATATCTAGAAGATAATTGGGTAAGTGATCTAAAAAAAGAATTTAAAGTAAATGTAAATCAAGAAGTTTTCGAAAAATTGAAAGCTTCGATGAAAAAATAATTAATGCCAATAAATAATTTTAAAATGAATATAATAAGTAGTAAGTTAAGTTTTATAATAGCACTTTTTGCTATTTCATTAGGGGTTTCCGCTCAAGAAAAAAAGCAAAAAGTAGATGGCGTAATTGCAGTTGTAGGAGAATACGTTATTTTAGATTCAGATATAGACAAAACTACACTAGAGCTTAAGCAACAAGGTGTAGATACTAAAGATATTACCCGTTGTCAATTGTTAGGTAAGCTTTTAGAGGATAAATTATATGCACACCATGCCGTTCAGGATAGTATTGTTATAGAAGACAAAGAAGTAAACTCAAAATTAGACGAACAAGTAAGCTATATGGTAGAACAATTGGGTTCTATGGAAAAAGTAATTCAGTATTTCAAAAAGTCTAACGAACAGGATTTTAGAGCAGAATTGTTTGATATTATTAAGGTGAACAAACTAACTTCTGAAATGCAAAAGAAAGTTGTAGATGCAGTAATTATTACACCAGAAGAAGTTCGTAACTTTTTTAAAGCAATTACTAAATCAGATTTACCCGTTTTTGGAGCAGAAATGGAGGTAGCTCAAATCGTAGTAAAGCCAGTCGTTTCTCAAGAAGCAAAACAAAAAGTAATAGACCAACTAAAAGCGATTAAAAAAGAAGTGCAAGAAGGTTCTAGTTTCTTCGGAAAAGCAGTATTGTACTCAGAAGATAAAGGATCAAGTTCTAATGGAGGATATTACAAAATGGATAGAAGAACCCAATTTGTAAAAGAATTTAAAGACGTAGCATTTAGTTTAAAAGAAGGCGAAATTTCAGAGCCGTTCCTAACTGATTTTGGGTATCATATCATTTACCTAGAAAAAATTAGAGGACAAGAAGTAGATTTGCGTCACATTGTTATTTCTCCAAAAGTTTCTGACGAAGCCTTAAAAGCATCAAAAGAAAAAATAGAACTCATTCGCAAAAGAATTTTAGAAAAAGAAATTACCTTCGCTGAAGCTGCTCGTACCATGTCCGACGAAAAAGAAACTCGTAACGACGGAGGGGTTTTAACCAATCCAAAAACACAGGATACTCGTTTCGAACTTACAAAAATGGATCCAGCTTTATATAGTCAAGTTTCAAACCTAAAAGACAACGAAGTCTCAAATCCTATCGCCGATGAGGATCGTACAGGAGGAAAATATTATAAAATAATAACAGTAACAAATCGTTATGACGAACACACTGCTGATTATTCTAAAGATTACACACGTCTAAAAGAGTTGGCGTTAAAAGAAAAACAAATCAAAGCCATTGCAAAATGGTCTGAAGAAAAAATCAAAGAAACGTACATAAAAATAAATGGCGAATATCGCGATTGTGTATTCACAAACAATTGGCTAAAAAAATAATTTTTTAAAGAAGATATTTTGATTTAGCGTTTTTAACCATATTTGTTTTCATACTTCTAGTTTAGTAATAATAAATTAAAATTATTAATATAATCACTCTTTTTTCTAGTTGGTATTGAAGTAATTAAGTTTTCATGACGAAATGTTTTGATATTTATAGTATTATAAATTTTACTTTTGTAACCAATAAATAGTAATTTAGGGGGTATGATAAAATCTATTTTAATGGCTTTAGAAGGAACCTATCCTTTTCATGGAGGAGGAGTTTCTACTTGGGCACACATTTTGTGCGAAAAGATAAGTGGTTATAATTTTGAGTTGTACTCTGTCAATGCTGTATTCGAGAAAGAAAGTAAGTATAATTTAACTGAAGCTGTTTCTGGGTTAACCCAAGTGCCTATGTGGTATGCGTTAGAACCAAGAGAAATCATTAGATTTAATGATACTTATTGTGATTTTGTAGTTAAGAAAGAATTGGATTTATCTAATGCTATTGAGACTGATTTTATTCCTCTTTTTATTCGATTGATAAATCAAATATATTCAGAATCGATTAATGTTGCTGAGTTTGAAAGTGTCATTATAGAAATGTGGTACTTTTTTCAAAAAAATGATTATAAGCTTTCTATGAAAGACCCCCTTGTTTGGGAAACATTCAAAGAAGAAGTACTTAAATACATTGAATTTCATAAAATTCAGAGAGCAACATTGTTAGATTTGACTTATGCAATGAGATGGATTTATCATTTTTTAATGCCAATTTCAATAGATTTTCCAAGAACCACAATTATACATCTTGCCTTATCAGGCTTTGTAGCTATTCCTGCAATAATTCAGAAACATTTATATAATACTCCAATTTTGTTAACTGAACACGGAGTGTATATTCGTGAGCGCTTGTTGGCAATTAGTCAGTCTGATAGCTCTTATTTTTTAAAGGATTTTTTAATTCGATTTTCTGAATGTGCTACTCGTTTAGCTTATAATAAATCAGATATAATTATGTCTGTAAATAAATTCAATTTTAAGTGGGAACGCATGTATGGTGCTCGAGATGAACAGTTACGAGTTGTTTATAATGGCATTGATCATATGAGATTTATTCCTCGCGAAAAACCAGCCGAACTAAAAGGTATTCCTACCGTTGTTGCCATGGCACGTATATTCGAATTGAAAGATATACTTACAATGGTAAAATCTTGTAAGGTTGTTAAAGATGTTTTTCCTAATATCCAGTATAGAATTTATGGTGAGAATAATGCCGTGCCAGAATACACTTTAAAATGTGAAAAACTTATTGAAGAATTAGATTTAAAAGAAAATTTTTTGCTTTTAGGGCCTCATAAATTTCCTGAAAAAGTATTTTGCGAAGGAGATATGTCCATTTTGACTTCAATTTCTGAGGGTTTCCCATATACCATTATCGAATCAATGAGTTGTGCTATTCCAGTTGTTTCTACTGATGTAGGAGGAGTGGCAGAAGCTCTTAACGAAGAGTGTGGAATACTTTGCAAACCAAAAGACGCAAATGATATTGGTCAGGCTGTAATAAAGTTACTTCAAAATGAAGAATTAAGACTTCAAATGGCTGCAAATTCGAGAAAAAGAGTTGAAGATTTTTTTACTATTGATAAATTTATTAAACAATACGAAGAAATTTATGATGAATTGTCGATAAAATCATCTTATGTTGAACAAAACGTGACCTCGTTTTCAAACAAAATAAAAAGATGAAAAATTTCAATATTGACGAGAATAAAATAGATATACTAGCTTTTCAAATAAAAGAAAGGATAGGTAAGTCTGTGAGTGTTAATGTTACTCAGGCAATTATCGAATCTTTTGGTATTAGGCAAGTAGATGTGTTGTCAGATTATGGAATTCCTACAATTGAAGAATTAGCTCAAGTTGTGCATCAAAATTTAGAAAAAAGAAATCATGAAAACGTTCTCACAGATGACAATCCAGTCCCAAAAGTAAAAAAGATTACGAATGTAAAAAATTTCTTAAAAGATTATATAACAGGAATTATACATGTTTTTCCTATTTTCTTTCAGGTTCTTTCGGTTGTTATTTTTGGTTATTCATTATGGGTTTATGCGGATTTTAATATTCTTCAATCTACATCGGTTGTTGTTGGGGTAATGTCGAGTTTGATTTTAACAGGAGGCGTTGTTACGGTTGTTAGTAAGCAAATTTCTTTTTATTGGAATCATAAAAATGATGAAATGGTGTTTCAAACGACCGTTTATTTGCTTAAAAAAGGATTTCAAGTACTCTTTCTTGGAAATTTATTTCTTATTATTTTCTCAGTTATATTAGGATTGTTTGCAATTGAAATGGCTTTTTTAAGCTCTATTTATTCTATGTTAATCGGTGGGATTTTGTTATTTATAGCTCCTTTACACGTTATAAAAAGAAGAGGAATAATTACAGTTTCAATTATAGTTGGAACAGTGGTTTCTTTGATATTAAAGTATTATACTTCTTTAAGTATTTATATTACACATTGGCTGGGAATATCAATAGTTACACTTATTTTGTTCTTATATCTTTTACGTTATTTTATAAAGAGAAAAATAGTTTTTAATAAGTTTAGTCATAAAGAAGTTCGTTCAGAATTTATTGTTTACAATAACTATATCTACTTTTTTTATGGAACTCTATTTTATTTCTATATTTTTTTAGATCGAATTCTTGCTTGGTCAGTTCAAGAAAAAGAACGTTTTTTATATTTTATTTTTTTTGAAAAAGATTATGAAATAGGCATAGATATAGCTTTGCTTACTTACCTTTTAGTAGCTGGAATTATGGAGTTTAGTATTTCTTCATTTACTACGGTTCTAGATGATATGCAATCACAAATTAAGGCAACTGAAACCCAAAATTATGGGCGATTATTTCTGAAAAAGTATTTTAGAAATGTTCTTTTACTCACTCTTTCGTGTTGTCTAGCTTTTTCTATACAAGCTTTTTTGATGTACTCACCTCATGGTTATAACTCATTTTTTGATGAAGATTTGAATGATTTAAATATAAAGGTTTGTATTCTAGGCTCATTAGGGTATTTTTTTCTATCTTGGGCAGCTTTAAATGTCTTGTATTTTTTTACACTCGGACAACCATTAAAAGCTTTTAACGGATTATTGATAGCAATTTTATGTAATGTTTCCGTAGGTTTATTTTTAAGTAGATTAATGTCGTATGAATTGAGTGTAATTGGATTTCTTTTTGGAAGTTTTGTTTTCATGCTCTATACAACATATCATCTCAGAGGGTTTTTTAAGAAAATGGATTATTACTATTATGCAGCTTTTTAAAATTATGATGTTTTTATTTTCATTTGGTAGCTTGTTTGCAAAAACGAAGCCTAAATTTTTAGTATGTTATGGCAAATTTGATATTGTTAAGGTAAAAGGTTATGATTTACTTATTGTAGAAGCAGCACATTTTAAATATTCAGATATTCAGTTTTTAAAAAAATATAATAAAAAAGTGGTAGCCTATATTAGTTTAGGAGAAGTAAACGAAAGTGCTAAAGACTTTAAATTTTTGAAGGAAACAACCTCGGGTAAAAATAATGATTGGAATAGTCATTATTTAGATTTAACTGCTGAGAAAACAATTGTTGTATTAAAAAAGAGAATCAAAAACATATTCTTTATGGGATATGATGGTTTGTTTTTAGACAATATCGATAATTTTACTTCGTTTGGCCCAACCTTTAACCAGCAACATAATTTAATTCAGTTTATTAAAGAAATAAGAGGTATATATCTTGATAAGTTTTTAGTTCAAAATGCAGGACTCGAGATTGTTAATAAAACGGAAGAATTTATAGATTGTGTATTGATAGAATCAATTGTAACTGGATATGATTTTAATGAGAAAAAATATCAATTAAGAAGTGAGGCCGAAATTAAGCAGAGATTAGATGTGATAAATCAGCAATTTTACAATAGCAAGATACCCGTTTTATTATTAGAATATGCTAATAAGACAAAGTTGAAAAGAGAAGTTTCAAAAATTTTAAAAAGAACAAAATATTCTTTTAGTATTAATGAAATAACACTTCAAAAAATTCCTGATTAGTATGAATATATATTTAAATATAACATTAGGATTAATTAAGATTTTCTTTTTATTTTCAATGCTTTTTTTAGGAATTAAAAAATATGTACTCTTAAAAAGAGATTTTACATTTATTTTTGATGCCATTATAAGGAAATATTTTGAATATTTTAGTTTGCTAATATTGGTTCTTTTTGCAACAATTTACACTGGTTTCTATGACGGAATTGTAGTAAGTATTATAATGGCTATTATAGTTCTTGGGGATTATCTTAAGGTTACAAATCCATATTATTTTGTTTCTAAATTTAAAGAAAGATTTAAATTTAGACTTATTGATTTAGTAAAAAACCTTGAAAAAAATCAATTTTCTATTAAAAGTATCTTCACTGGGTATTTTAATTTTAAAAACAGAAAAAATATTTATATTTTATATTCAATAGCCTTTCTTCTAGGTTTAATTATATTGATATCGTTTTATTTTATTAGGTATGATCATTATTTGTTCTCACCGTCCTGGTTCGAAGTTTTAGAAATGATAAATGCAAAAGATGACCAAAAATGGTTTACTACATCTATCAAATCCGAGGGAATTTATGCATTTATTAACTATATATCTCATGTTACTAATTCCTCACCAGAAATAACGATTTATATATATTCGGTGTTCCAGTTATTGATTGTTGTCTTTTTTATTTTTTGGATAGTTGTAAAAATAACCAAATCACAAATTATAATACCTGTATTTGTTTCGTTATTTTATATACTTGGATTTACATATCTTCCAGTAAATATAACCAATTTTTATCAAAGTAGTTCCATGCATTTGGCATTTACATTGGTTTTTCCCATTATGATTTATACAATGAATCCTGAATCATTACCTTATAGTAAATGGGAAAGATTCGTTAGGTTTTTAATTGCATTTTTAGCCTTGGGATTACTAGACTTTTATATATTATTCTTTGCGCTTCCGTTTTTTTTCGTAATAAATTCTATTATCTATATCTCTAAAACTAATTTATCTAGATTAATACTTATTGGGGTCTACTTGCTTTCTATTATAGTTTTGTTATTGATGTATTCTCACTTTCTAGACGGTTTTTCAGAGAGTATTTCTGTTTTCTTTAAAAGAAACTTAATAGCTGTCGAATTGTATTTTTATAATCCATACATGTCTATTTCGGTTGATAGATTACTCTTTTATTATCAAATAATTTTTATTTCTGGTTTTTTTGTAAATATATTGTTTGCAATCTTATTTTTTAAAAAATGGAAAAAAAAAATGGTATTCTTCCTTTTCACATTAGTAATTTACCTTCTTACACAAATTAATTACATATGGATCGATAATGATTTATTATTAAGAATGTTGTCTATATTAATTCCAATTCAAACAGGTATAGTAATTTCAATATTTTTTGATTTATTCAAAATTATGTTCAAAAAAGAATATTATAAATCATACAGAGTTATAGTTGTCGTTGTAGTTACTGTTTTAATATTTGGTGCTTTACAAAGAAAACAAATATCGATTGAAAAAGAAGATTACGAAGTTCTAAATGAAGAGGTGCTTTCTGCAAATGAAAAAATATTAAGAAACTATTTGGATAGATCGTACATGGTTGTAAACAAAGAGGAGTTTATAGATTTAAGTAGTGGAAATCGATTTTTTATGTCCTATAAAGAATTTATGCATGAAAAATATTTAAAACAAGATAATCTCTACGCAAAGTATATCGGCAATAATAAATATTTGCATAAGCATCCTAATATAGTAATGCCCTCAAGTGTTTTAGTCTTTGTATATGATGAAAAATTTTCTAAAGATGTAGAAAGAAAATGGTTGCTAAATAGGATAAGCTATTTAGAATCTATTGGAAGACCTGTTAGAGAAATATATCAATCTAAATATTTAAAAGTTTTTGAAATTATAAATAAGCCTAATTCAAGTTATGTTACAGAAATGGTGTTTTAATAAAATTGCAAAGTTTATTTTGCTTATAATTATTATTTCTTTTACGAGTTGTAATAGTATAGAGTCTCTTTATAGAGCAAAAAGTCGTTGGTTAGAATCGAATCAAAAAGAATCTTTTTTAAAACCTTATGCTGATGTTGATTATAGCAAACAACCATTAGTGGAATATCTTTTGGATTCAAAAGACAGTATGTCAATAAACTATTTTAATCATTATAAAAAACTTTGTGATTATACTAAGTTGCCTTTTAATTTTAAGCCTACTTCTAGGTGGAATGCAGAAATGAATATCGAAAAATCGACCAAAGTATTAATTATAAAAAACACTAAATCGATTAATACTAAATCTATAGATTCAATTCTAAGTTTTGTTGCAAATGGCGGTACGTTATTATTACCAGCATCTTCTGAAGATAGAAGATTTGGATATTTTATAGGATTGGCTCCCAATGCAAAAATGGAGTTTGACGTTACTTCAAGAGGGTTTTATGATAAAGACGCACTATTAACTGGTATAGGGAACAAATTTTTCAAAAAGAATTACGGACATTTTGCTTACAGCAAAACAAATTTTTCAGACAAAGTTAAAACGTTGTTTTGGTCAGATGATTCAGAAAATTTCCCAGTAGTTCTTGAAAATAAAATAGGTAAAGGAAAGGTTGTTTATTATAATACAACAGTAGTTTTTGAAAAAAATGATAGAGGGCTACTTTTTTTAGGTTTATTAAGAGGTCTTCAAGGGATTCCTTATCCAGTGGCTAACACGAACACAATATTTCTAGATGACTTTCCTTCTCCACTTTATGATATTAAAAAAGAGCCAATAAAATCAGAGTTTAATTTATCGATGAATGATTTTGTTCATAAAGTTTGGTGGTCAGATATGACAAAGCTGTCCAAAAAATATGATATTAAATATACAGCAATGTTAACTTTCGATTATAATAATTTTAGAAAAGCACCATTTACATTCAAACAGTGGGATTTTGCAAAAGCAAAAGTTCGTAAAAAAAAGTACACAACCACAAGTTTTTTAGTTAAAGATTTAATCAAAAAAGGACATGAGCCAGGCTTTCATGGGTACAATCATATATCTTTATTGAAAAGCGAATGGAAAGATACTTTGCAGATCGCTTTAGCTTTTAAAGCGGTTAAAAAGAAATGGATAGTTAGTGAATTTGGGGATTATCCTATTACCTACGTTCCGCCATCAAATCAAATCGATGAATATGGAATAAAAAATTTGAAGAACAGTTTTAATTCCCTAAAATATATGAGTAGTTTGTATATAGGGAATAGTAAATTAGGTTCGAATAGAGAGTTTGATTTTGATCCATATCATAAAAATCTTTTCGATTATCCTAGAATTTCAAGTGGTTTTTATCTTGATGAAACCGATGCATACGATATATACTCAACTTTTTTATACACGGGTATTTGGAATCATTTCGTGCATCCAGATGACGTCTATCAAATTAAGGCGAATAATAATGAAAAGTATAAATACGATTATGAATCTAGGAATAAATATAATTTAGGTTGGAAAAAGAAGAAAAAATCTCTTTATGGAGCATTTAGTAAGTTTGTGAGCAATTATAAGATAAATTATCCTAATAGTCGTTTCCTTACTGCAAAAGATGCTGTGCCAATTGTAATAGATTGGAGAGCCTCAAGATATGGGCATTTTGAAACTCAGGATAGTTATACGGTTAAGGAACAGACTAATTTATTCGAAATAAACAAACCAGTAACGTGGTTTGTTTATTTCGAATCTGTATCGGGAGCTAATAAAGACGAAATAGATAAACAGTCAAAAACCTTCAGTCAAAGTGATTTTTTTGGAGGTAAATTAGTCAATTTAACGGCAAGTAATCATCTAACTTTTACAAGGGATAATATAGGTATTTCCGATGGAGAATATAAAACAATAACGCAGGATTTTGTTAAGTTCTGTGACGACCAAAGAAAATATATAACCGGAATTGACTCAAAGTATTCAGAAGATGAATTCAAAAAAAGGTTAGAAGATGAAAAGAAAAAATTGCTAGAAATTATGTTAAGCGATAGTATAATTGACCCAAAAATATGGAATAAATATGCCTATTATGCTTCTTGGGAAGAAAAAGGAGATGATGTTTGGCAACTTTTAGACAAACATTGCAAAAAACACCCTTCCCAACATAATGTAAATTATTCTTTCGAGCTTTCTAGAATTCTAGGATACTCTTCAAATGATTTGCAAAAACATTGGATTGAGTTACAGTACAAGTGGAATCCAGATGATTTAAAAATATTAAAAGAATATTTACAAATAATTATTTCGACTAAAGAGTATAAAGAAATAGGTGACGTGCTAAATAAAATTCATCTGTTAGAGCCTATATGTTCCAATCAAGAAGCTTATATTTCCCATCTTTTGCTCTATGATAAAGACAAAGGATTTGAGGAGTTAAAATTAATAAATCCAAGTCAATCTTTCTTTAATGATCAATTAGTGTCTGATATTTGTTGGGCTTATGTTAATAATCAGGGCGATTATCAAAACGCAATTAATTGGTCTGAATATTCCGATCTAATAGGTTTCGATACAAAATTATCTTGGATGTATGAATTAAAGCAATATATTGAACTTGAAGAAGAGTATCAAAGATACATGAAGAAAAATCCTGAGGATTATTCTGTCATGGCAAAAATGGTTTCGATTTATCACGCTTTAGGAAAATTTAAAGAAGCTTGGGATATTGCTCAAAATATAAAAGATGAAGAAATAAGAGCAGAATTAAAAGAATTTTTAAATAAAGAAATTGTTTATGTCGATGAAGAAATTCAAGAAGTTATTTTAAAAGAACCATCAGATTTTTTAACAGAGGAAAGTAAAGAAATTATAAAAGATAAGCTTAAAAAAATGTATGGGGATTATGCAGAAACAAAGTCTACATTAGAAACTTTTGTAAAAGACAAAACCAGTTTTCAAAATTTAGTTTCATATAACGACTTTGACAAGAAAAAGAACTTGCATTCCTATTCAATCTCTCATAAAGATTTGTTTGGGTTTAACATAAATGAATTAGGTGTTAATGAAAATCAATCCAATACTGTTTATGGAATTCATTATAAGTTTAAGAAAAAACCTAACAAATTAAAAAAAGATTTTTCATATTATTATGGAGCAGGACTTGAGTATGATGAAAATTCAAAACTTTTTTATAACGCAAAACTAGGCTATACGATTAGTCCAAAAAGAGGAACGTTTAGTTTGGAGGCTAATTATAAACCAGTAAATTTCAAAACCGCGTATGATCAAAATGTTTACGAAATGCAATTAAATTCATATTATAACAAGTTTTATAATTTATTAGAAATAGAATCTTATTTTGAAGCAAATTACTATGATAAAATTGGAGTTTTTGGAACAAATCTCAATACGAAATTAAAAGCACCTCGCAACAGAGAAAAAATGTTTAAAACCCTTCCGTTTATTGAAGGAGCACTTTCTTTCTCAAATATTGAAAATGAAGTGATGAGTACGCCAGTTTATTTATTCAAAAATAGATTCTATGGCGGAGGCGGTATAGATTTAAATATAGGAAAAGAAGAGGCTAAAATTATAGGATCAGTTATTGGAGGGTATTATTTTGATAGTTACACTTCAAATTTCATTAACTTGAAAGGTAACTTAGAATATAATTTTTTAAAATATGCTTATCTGAAAGGCTCGTATAATGTTTTTTTTCAAGATAAATTCTATACTAATGTATTTCAATTTGGAGTTAAATACATATTTTAAATCGGAGTTGGATTGTTGTTTAGGAGCAAAATATTTTCCTTTCTTTTCATCTCATTTACCGCCTCCCTATAAGTTTCGGGACGTTCAAATCTGTCATTACGAAACACGAAGTAATTATATATGATTGTTTTAATTTTCTAACACGGGTTATGACTTAAGTGTGGATATTGAATAATTATAAATTTTACTTACATTCGTAATTCATAATTTATAATTCAAAACAAACATGTCTGATGTTGCTGCCATTCAAAATCTAGTTCAAAAACAAAAAGAACTAAAACAAGAAATTGCTAAAATAATAGTTGGTCAAGACGAAGTGGTAAACCAAATCGTGTTGAGTATATTTTCAGGAGGACATGCTTTGTTAGTAGGGGTTCCAGGATTGGCAAAAACCTTAATGGTCAATACCATTGCGCAAGCATTAGGTTTAGATTTTAAGCGTATTCAGTTTACGCCAGACTTAATGCCATCAGATATACTAGGAAGTGAAATTCTAGACGAAAATAGAAATTTTAAATTCCTAAAAGGACCTATTTTCTCTAATATAATCCTTGCCGACGAGATAAATAGAACTCCACCAAAAACACAAGCCGCTTTATTAGAAGCCATGCAAGAAAAGTCGGTTACTATTGCTGGGGAACAGCATAAATTGAATTTGCCTTTCTTTGTATTAGCAACGCAAAACCCGATCGAACAAGAAGGAACTTATCCTTTGCCAGAAGCGCAATTAGACCGTTTTATGTTTGCCATAAAATTAGATTACCCTTCCTTTGCTGAAGAAGTACAAGTCGTAAAAAGCACCACTGCCGATTTTGATGTAAAAGTAAATCCATTATTTACAGCACAAGAAATTATCGATTTTCAGCATCTAATTAGAAGGATTCCTGTGGCGGATAATGTAATAGAATATGCAGTGACTTTAGTCTCAAAAACTCGTCCAGACAATCCTTTGTCTAATGAGTTTATCAAAAATTATTTAGATTGGGGAGCAGGGCCAAGAGCTTCGCAAAACCTTATATTAGCAGCAAAAACCAATGCAGCACTCAACGGAAAATTCTCTCCAGATATAGAAGATGTTCAAGCTGTTTCCACAGGAATTTTAAGACATAGAATCATCAAAAACTACAAAGCAGACGCAGAAGGAATTAGTGAAGAAATGATTATTAAAAAGTTGTTTTAATTTTTCATTAAGAAATGAAAAAACACTTAATTATTACAGGCGGAAACAAAGGAATTGGTAGCGGAATAGTTTCAGCTTATAAAAATAGCGGTTACCAAATTATATCTATCGCTCGAACACTAAACCCATCGGATGAATATAAAGAAGTTACACAAATTGTTTTAGATTTAATTATAACTGAAGATTTAGAAAATGCTTTTTCTCAAATATTAAATGCAATCGATAAAGATGCTGTCGAAAGAATAGTCTTTATAAACAATGCTGGAACTTTAGGAAAAATAGGAAGATTAGAGAATAATTCGGTTTCAGATATTCAAAGTATAATTCAGATTAATACCATTACTCCGTTTTTGCTAACTTCTGTATTTCTTAAAGAAACTCAAAATTGGAATTGTTCCAAAAAGATAATTAATATATCGTCTGGTGCGGCTGTAAAACCTTATTATGGCTGGTCATTATATTGTGCTTCCAAAGCAGCGATAGATATGATGACCAAAGCAGTTGCAGTCGAACAAGAAACAATCGAAAACGGAACAAAAATAGTAGCTATTTATCCAGGTGTTGTAGATACTGATATGCAAACACAAATTCGTAAAAGTAAGATTGAAAATTTTGCCGATTTGCAACGATTTATAGATCTCAAAGAGTCTAATTCATTAGTCAGTATCGAAACTATTGGTAAAGAAATTTTCGAAATAGATAGATTAGAAAATTATCCAAACGGTGCTGTTCTGAATGTTTCGGAATATAGAGACTAATGTAAAATTTTCTCGTCTAATTCCTCATCATAAAAAAATAAAAACATACTTCCCATCATGTCTTGGTATATTTTGGAGTTATTATTTGTAGTTAAAACCAATTCATATTCGTGATTTCCGTACAGCCAAAGACCAGTTTGGGAGCTAAATGGTTCTATTTTTGCCAAGCCAATTTTGTTTTTGTAATTCGTCACTTTACAAGAAATAATGGTCTTATTTGTAGTCTTGTCAAAAATGCTAATATTGGTGGCAAACGGGTGCACATGTGGTGCCGAAAAATGCAATCGCAAACTATCTTTAATTTGTAATTGTTTCGTTATAGAGCTTCTGTAAGTCTTCATTCCAGTTGGGATTACCCAATGTCCGGATAACATATTTCCTTTGCCATCATCATAACTATGATTTTTTGTTTCCACAGGAATACACTGGTTGCTGGCTGGATCTAACGGACATTTATAAGGATTTTTTTTGTCGTAAGGCAACTCAATAAATACCGTTTTGTTTAGCAATGGTTTCTGAGTTTTGTTATAATCTTCATATTTTACAGTGACTTCATGTTTTATGGTTTTAAAAATAGATGGAATATTTATGTTCAATGATTGTGTGGTCACATTTAAAAAATCATTTCCCATAATTGGAACGCCAAAACCTTTCGGGAAATCGAAATTTTCTAATCCGTTTGATAACGATGTTAATCTGGGATATTGCTTTCCAATTCTATCTTCTAATTGCCAATGACTGTAATACTGCGTGTCATTTATATCTACATTCATATGACAAACAAAATCGTTTGAAATTTGTTTGTTGGTTTTTTCGTCAATTGCTTTTACATTAAAACCAGTAATCCAAAGTAGTTTTTCGGTTTGATTTAGTTGAATATATCTTGATGCTTTTGGCCCTTCCATAGATTTATAAATACCATCAATTAAGAAAGTAGGAGAGCGCATTTTGTATTCCTTCGTGTCGTTGTTAACAACCCATTCGCTATCAACCAATCCTGTTTTTTGCAAGAAAATAGTTTTTACAATAGCTTTATGTCTGTTCGATAATAGATAAAAAGTACCAATTCCCAAGATACTAGAAAGGAAAAAAGTAAATGCCAAATATTTGTATATCTTTGATTTTAGAAGCATAAAAAGTCTAAAGTTTTAAAGTCAAATGTCATAATGTCAAATCGAAAGCTATAATAACTTTCGACTTTAAGACTTTCGACTTAAGGTAACAAATATAACAGAAATGAATACATTAGAAACACAAAATACCACACGAATTTTCGGATTAGATGTAATTCGTGCACTTGCTATTTTGCTGGTTTTGTTTTCGCATGTGTATTATTTAATTGATAGTTCGAATCCTTTAGTAATTTCTTTAAGTGGATTGTCAGGTTTTGCTGGTGTAGAGTTGTTTTTTGTGTTGAGTGGTTATCTGATAGGTTCCATATTATTGCGACAATATGTTGCTGATGATTTTTCGCTACGAAGTGTGTTTGTTTTCCTAAAAAGACGTTGGTTTCGTACTTTACCCAATTATTATTTGATACTTTTTGTAAATCTAGGAATTGCTTTTTTGTTAGGTTATCCTTCTCAATATTGGTATAAATATTTTTTCTTTTTTCAGAATTTTAAAACATATTCAATTGGTTTTTTTTCAGAATCATGGAGTTTGTCAGTCGAAGAATGGACATATTTAATGTTACCTTTTAGTTTGTTTTTTGCATTAAAGTTTGGAAATCAATTATCTAAAAAATGGAGTTTCCTATCTACAATTCTTTTGTTAATTATTCTGGCTCATATTCTTCGCTATTTTAATATGAAAAACAACGATATTTCTACTATGGAAATCTGGAACACAAACCTGAAATCAGTCGTGATTTATCGTTTCGACACAATACTATATGGTGTTTTATTAGCTTGGTTGCATCAGTTTTATAGCCATTTTTTAGATAAGTACAAAGTCTATTTTCTAATATTGGCAGCGCATTTATTTGTCTTACAATTTGTTATTTTAAATGTTTTAGGTGTCGATATTATATCTTGTCCAGTGTATTTTTTGGTTTTCTATTTTACACTTTCGTCAATGATTTTCTTTTTGACATTGCCTTATTTTATCTTTTGGAAAACTTCAGAATCTGTATTTTCTAAGCGTATTACTTTTATAAGTAAAACATCTTATGCAGTATATTTAATTCATTATAGTATTGTAGTTGTGCTTTTTAAATATTTACTCAATCAACTTTTCTTTCAATTACCAACGAGTTTAATTTTATTTGTCTATTTAGGAATTACCTTTTCGTTATCCTATATTTTATATCGATTCTACGAAAAGCCAATCATGAATTTGCGGGATGAGAATTAAGTTTCTTTAATATTTGCATTCTATATTAATTATTTGATAAAAATCATACATCAAAACTCCTCTTTTCATAAATATTCAGGATCTATAAATATATTTGATTAAAAATTTTTAAATAGCGCACCTAATCCGTAAATTTGGAAAAAAAAAATAAACCTTATTACTTGATATGGAAATGAATATTTATAAAGAATACATTAAAGAAATTGAAGAAAGAAAAGGTCAAGGACTTCACCCAAAACCAATTGATTGTGCTGAATTATTAAGCGAAATTATAACTCAAATTAAAGATGTAAATAATGCAGATAGAGCTGATTCTCTTCAGTTTTTTATTTACAATACGTTACCAGGTACAACAAGTGCTGCTGGTGAAAAAGCTAAGTTTTTAAAGGAAATTATTCTAGGTGAAGAAGTGGTAAAAGAAATTACTCCTGAATTCGCTTTCGAATTATTATCGCACATGAAAGGTGGTCCTTCAATTGAAGTGTTACTAGATTTAGCTTTAGGAAATGATGTAGCAATTGCCAAAGAAGCT
Source organism: Flavobacterium sp. (assembly GCF_043756175.1). GTDB lineage: Bacteria > Bacteroidota > Bacteroidia > Flavobacteriales > Flavobacteriaceae > Flavobacterium. Next base: position 25,053 of record NZ_JAYURN010000063.1, on the reverse strand, counting down.
TCTAAAGTACTTAAAACTCAAGTATATCTTTACGATGCAGATATGGATCGTCTAAAAGCTGCATTTGAAAGTAATAATGAAGTGGCTAGAGAAACTTTAGAAAGTTATGCTCAAGCAGAATTTTTTACAAAACTTCCAGAAGTAGCTGAAGAAATTAAAGTCGTTACTTTTATCGCTGGTGAAGGAGATATTTCTACAGATTTATTGTCACCAGGTAACCAAGCACACTCTCGTTCAGATCGTGAATTGCACGGTAAATGTATGATTACACCTCAAGCACAAGATGAAATCAAAGCTTTACAAGCACAACATCCGGATAAAAGTGTAATGTTAATTGCAGAAAGAGGTACGATGGGTGTAGGTTCATCTCGTATGTCTGGTGTAAATAACGTAGCGCTTTGGACAGGAAAACAAGCAAGTCCATATGTGCCGTTCGTAAACTTTATGCCAATCGTTGCAGGAACAAACGGAATTTCTCCAATTTTCCTAACTACTGTAGATGTTACTGGTGGAATCGGTTTAGATTTGAAAAACTGGGTAAAAAAGACAGACGCTAACGGAGAAGTAGTTCGTAACGAAAGTGGTGATCCAGTTTTAGAAGAAACCTATTCTGTAGCAACTGGAACGGTTCTTACTATTAATACAAAATCAAAAAAATTATATAACGGAGACCAAGAATTAATTGACATTTCTAAAGCTTTTACGCCTCAGAAAATGGAATTCATCAAAGCTGGTGGTTCTTATGCGATTGTTTTCGGTAAAAAAATTCAAACTTTTGCAGCTAAGACTTTAGGAGTTGAAGCACCTCTAGTTTATGCACCTTCAAAAGAAGTTTCAATTGAAGGACAAGGTTTAACAGCTGTTGAAAAAATCTTTAACAGAAATTCGGTAGGAACAATCTCTAAAAAAGCATTACACGCCGGTTCTGATGTTCGTGTAGAAGTTAATATCGTTGGTTCTCAAGATACAACAGGATTAATGACCGCTCAAGAATTAGAATCTATGGCTGCAACAGTGATTTCGCCAATCGTTGACGGTGCTTACCAATCGGGTTGTCATACGGCTTCTGTTTGGGATAAAAAAGCACAGGCAAATATTCCTAAGTTAATGAAATTCATGAATGATTTCGGTTTAATTACCGCTCGTGATCCAAAAGGGCAATATCATGCCATGACAGACGTAATTCATAAGGTTCTTAACGATATTGTAATTGACGAATGGGCTATCATTATTGGTGGTGATTCACATACAAGAATGTCGAAAGGTGTTGCATTCGGTGCTGACTCTGGAACAGTTGCTTTAGCGCTTGCAACAGGTGAAGCTTCAATGCCAATTCCTGAATCTGTAAAAGTGACTTTCAAAGGAGAAATGGCAAGTTATATGGATTTCCGTGATGTGGTTCATGCTACTCAAGCGCAAACGTTACATAAATTTGGTGGAGAAAATGTTTTCCAAGGAAGAATTATTGAAGTACATTTAGGAACGCTTACAGCTGATCAAGCTTTCACGTTTACAGATTGGACAGCCGAAATGAAAGCCAAAGCTTCAATTTGTATTTCAGAAGATGATACTTTAGTGGAATCTTTAGAAATTGCGAAAGGAAGAATCCAAATCATGATTGATAAAGGAATGGACAACAAAACACAAGTTCTTCAAGGATTAATCAATAAAGCAAATAAAAGAATCGCTGAGATTAAATCAAGTGAAAAACCTGCTTTAACTCCTGATGCTAATGCAAAATATTATGCTGAAGTTGAAATTGATTTAGATGTGATTAACGAACCAATGATTGCTGATCCAGATGTAAATAATAAAGATGTTTCTAAAAGATATACGCACGATACAATTAGACCTTTATCTTTCTACGGAGGTGATAAAAAAGTGGATTTAGGATTTATCGGTTCTTGTATGGTGCATAAAGGTGATATGAAAATCTTAGCACAAATGCTTAAAAACGTGGAAGCACAAAACGGAGAAGTTAAATTTAACGCACCGTTAGTTGTCGCTCCTCCAACATATAACATCGTAGATGAATTAAAAGCGGAAGGAGATTGGGAAGTGTTACAAAGATATTCTGGTTTCGAATTTGACGATAACGCTCCAAAAGGTGCAGCTCGTACAGAATACGAAAACATGTTATATTTAGAGCGTCCAGGTTGTAACCTTTGTATGGGGAACCAAGAAAAAGCCTCAAAAGGAGATACAGTTATGGCAACTTCAACTCGTTTGTTCCAAGGACGTGTGGTAGAAGATACGGATGAGAAAAAAGGAGAATCGTTACTTTCTTCCACGCCAGTAGTTGTCTTGTCAACCATCTTAGGAAGAACACCAACCATTGAAGAATACAAAAAAGCAGTGGAAGGTATCAATTTAACTAAATTCGCACCATCTCATAAGTTATTAGTGAACTAATCAAATAGTTAACTAATCATAATTGAAAAGCCCGAGTGATAAACTCGGGCTTTTTCTTTTATTCCTTCTTTATTTTTTGTAAATTGTGATGATTATATTCAAACAAATAACATAAAATAAATACTATGGCATTCGATATAAAAATGATTGAAAAAGTGTACGCAAGTATGGCTGCTCGTGTAGATAAAGCTCGCGAATTAGTCGGTCGTCCACTTACCTTAACCGAGAAGATTTTATATGCTCACTTATGGAAAAAAACACCAACTACCACTTTTAAAAGAGGCGAAGATTATGTGGATTTCGCTCCAGATAGAGTCGCATGTCAAGATGCAACCGCGCAAATGGCTTTATTGCAATTTATGCACGCAGGTAAAAAAACAGTTGCTGTTCCAACAACAGTGCATTGTGATCACTTAATTCAAGCAAAATCTGGTGCTGCCGAAGATTTAGCTTTCGCGAATAAACAATCCAAAGAAGTTTTCGATTTCCTTTCATCCGTTTCTAATAAATACGGAATTGGATTCTGGAAACCAGGTTCTGGAATTATTCACCAAATCGTTTTAGAAAATTATGCCTTCCCTGGCGGAATGATGATTGGTACCGATTCACACACTGTAAACGCAGGTGGTTTAGGAATGCTAGCCATTGGAGTTGGTGGTGCAGATGCCGTTGATGTCATGTCTGGAATGTCTTGGGAATTAAAATTTCCTAAACTAATTGGAGTGAAACTAACAGGAAAACTTAGCGGTTGGTCATCTCCAAAAGATGTAATTCTAAGAGTGGCAGACATTCTTACTGTAAAAGGTGGGACTGGAGCTGTTGTAGAGTATTTTGGTGAAGGTGCAATAAATATGTCTTGTACAGGAAAAGGTACGATTTGTAATATGGGTGCAGAAATTGGAGCCACAACTTCAACCTTTGGTTACGATGATTCGATGAGAAGATATTTAGCAGCAACTGGTCGCCAAGATGTGGTAAATGCAGCAGATAAAGTCGCGGATTATTTAACAGGTGATGCAGAAGTATATGCTAATCCAGAGCAATATTTCGATCAATTAATTGAAATTAACTTATCAGAATTAGAACCACATATTAACGGACCATTCACACCAGATAGAGGAACGCCAGTTTCTAAAATGAAAGAAGAAGCCGCACAAAACGGCTGGCCTATTAAAGTAGAATGGGGTTTAATTGGTTCTTGTACGAACTCTTCTTACGAAGATATGTCGAGAGCCGCATCTATTGTGGAACAAGCCGTTGCACACGGTATCACACCAAAAGCTGAATTCGGAATTAATCCAGGTTCTGAACAAATTAGATATACGATTGAAAGAGATGGAATTATCGCCACTTTCGAAAAAATGGGAACCAAAGTATTTACCAATGCGTGCGGACCATGTATCGGACAATGGGATAGAGCAGGAGCAGACAAACAAGAGAAAAATACTATTATTCACTCGTTTAACCGTAATTTTTCTAAAAGAGCCGACGGAAATCCGAATACACACGCATTTGTAACCTCGCCAGAAATGGTAGCAGCAATTGCGATTTCGGGAAGATTAGATTTCAATCCATTAATTGACACTTTGTTGAGTGATACGGGTATGGAAATAAAATTAAACCCACCAAAAGGAGACGAATTACCCACTAAAGGTTTCGATGTAGAAGACGCAGGTTTTCAAGCGCCGGCTGAAGATGGTTCTACCGTGGAAGTAGTGGTTTCGCCAACTTCAGATAGATTACAATTATTAGCACCATTTGCACCTTGGGACGGTAAAAATATCGAAGGTGCGAAATTGTTAATTAAAGCGTTCGGAAAATGTACGACGGATCATATTTCTATGGCCGGACCTTGGTTACGTTTTCGTGGACATTTAGATAATATTTCTAACAATATGTTAATTGGTGCAGAAAATGCTTTCAATTGTAAAGCCAATTCGGTTAAAAATCAATTAACTGGTGAATATGGTGAAGTTCCTGCGGTGGCAAGAGTGTACAAATCAGTTGGTATTCCTTCAGTTGTTGTAGGAGATCATAATTATGGAGAAGGTTCTTCACGTGAACACGCGGCTATGGAACCACGTTTCTTGGGTGTTGTAGCAGTTTTAGTGAAATCGTTCGCTCGTATTCACGAAACAAATTTGAAAAAACAAGGAATGTTAGGTCTTACTTTTGCTAATGAAGCAGATTACGATAAAATTCAAGAAGACGATACAATTAACTTTACAGATTTAGTTGATTTTGCTCCTGGAAAACCATTAACCATAGAATTTGTTCATGCTGATGGCTCAAAAGATATTATTTTAGCAAACCATACTTACAATGATAGTCAAATTGGTTGGTTTGTAGCCGGTTCTGCATTAAACTTAATTGCTGCTGGTAAAGCATAATTGCAATATATTTTATATGGGAACGCCTCGAGGAAACTTGAGGTGTTTTTTTAAATATAAAAAGATAAAAAACTCTTTTTATATTTAATTTTTTTTTACATTTGTACCATAAATTTATAAATCAATGTTTTCAAAATCTTGTGAGTATGCAATTAAAGCAATGATATTTGTGGCTCAAAAATCGAAAGATGAGTTGCGAGTAGGTGTAAAGGAAATTGCAAAAGGCATAGACGCACCAGAACATTTCATCGCGAAAATATTGCAGGATTTAGGTAAAAAAAATTTGTTAAATTCTGTGAAAGGTCCAAATGGTGGATTTTATTTGGATCGAATAAATTTGAAATGCTCGATTGCAGATGTTGTTAAAGCTATTGATGGTGACGGAATTTATAAGGATTGTGTTATTGGTTTAAAATTATGTTCAGAGAAAAATCCTTGCCCAGTTCATTTTGAGTTCAAGGAAATAAAAAAAAATTTAATTACAATGCTTGAAGACAATACCATAGCCAACTTTAATGAAAAGTTAGATACAGGAAAATTTTTCCTTAAAAATAAATAGCTTTTTTTATTATAATAAAAGATAAAAAGATATTAATATATTAAATACTGCTATTTTATTAAGACCTATGAATTTTACAAATCTCACACAATGTTGTACAAGTATTAAAAAATATTTTAGATGATATTTACTGGGCAATTTAAAATCAATGATTTGAAAGTTAGAATTTTATAATAAAAATAGAACAAAAAAAATAAATAAATAAACAAGTAAAATATGAAACCAAATAAAAAATTATTTCTCACTTTTTTGATGACTTTTTTGATGTCAAAAATTAGTTATGCTAAGGACGCGACTAACATAATCAGCGATAATTCCAATACTTTAGCTTTGTGGTTGGTGTTTATAGTCGTACTTGTTCCAACGGTACTTTTTATTGGGAGTTTGTATTACAAATTTAAAAACAAAGTTGTTGAAAATGAAGAATGGAACCAATTGGGAACCGAAGAACATTTTTCGGAGCATTTAAAGAATCTAAGCAAAAGTCAAATTCAAAAATTAGGGAATTTGAAAAACAATAAAGCAAATATTTTAGTGTTATTTCTTTTATGTTCCACGACTATAATCGCTCAGGATTTTAAAAATCAAAAGGAGAATTTCTTTTCTCAACCGGGCATAATAATTACAATTATTTTAATATTAATTCCAATTTTACTGGGTGTCATATTCGCAATGGTAAAAGCCAATAATATGGTTAAACTTTATTTGAATAAAGAAAAAATTGCCGAAGCCGAAGCATTTGCAAATCATTTGAAAAGTATTGACACCTCCCAATTAGAAGAAACTTTACATAATAGAGAAACAGCTTTAGATTATAGTCTAACTAATTTTGAACTTTCAGGAACTGAAAAAGCAGAAGACAAAATCGGAATTCTAAACAATATCAGTGACAAGCATCAAGTGCATTTTACTGCTTTGAAAAAAAGAGCCGTTCAAAAACCAAGTTTAGAACCCGGAATTGCAAAACTCATTTTATGGTATTTTGGTTGTGCCACTTTTTGGTTGGTTGTCGGAACTGGAATTGGAGAATATTTAGGGATAAAATTTGTAGCGCCAGATATGGACCATCAAAGTTGGTTGAGTTTCGGAAGATTGAGGCCTGTTCATACCAATATTGTTTTTTGGGGTTGGGCATCTCTAGCAATGATAGGATTAGGGTATTATGTTGTTCCAATTGTAAGTAATGCTAAAATTTATAGTTTGAAATGGGGTTGGTTTGCATTAGCATTAACCAATTTGATGGTAATTTTTGGAACCATTTGCTTAATGTCTGGCATCAATAATGGTGGAGGCGAATTTAGAGAATACATTTGGCCAGTCATGGCGCTATTTGCAGTAGCACTTATTCTTACTTTGGCTAATTTTATTTTAACTGTAGCCATACGAACAACCAAAGAAATTTACATTGCAAATTGGTACATTGTTTCAGCTATTATTTTTACAATCATTGTGGCACTTACCGCTTATTTACCTTTTTGGCAGGACGGCGTTTCTGAAACTATTGTGCAAGGATACTTTATGCATTCGGGTGTTGGTATGTGGTTTACACTTTATACTCTTGGCTTGTTGTATTACTTTATTCCACAACAATTGAATAGACCCATTTATGCTTATAGTCTAGGTATTTTAGCTTTTTGGACACAAATAATATTCTATACCATAATTGGTACACATCACTTTGTTTTTGCTCCATTGCCCTGGTGGCTCCAAACGGTTGCTATCGTTGGAAGCGCAGGGATGATAATTCCTGTTGTAGCTGGCACTATAAATTTCTCAATGACTTTTAAGGGACAATGGAACAAAGTAGGTACAAGTTACACGTTACCTTTTTTCCTAGTAGCCGTAGTTTATTATTTTATTGTGTCATTACAAGGCACGGCTGAAGCATTCAAGTTTACCAATTTGATTTGGCACTTTACCGATTTCACTGTTGCTCATGCGCATTTAGGTTTCTACGGAATTATAACATTTGCACTTTGGGGTGGATTTTATGTAGTGATACCAAGATTGACAGGAAAAGAACCACCACAACACTTGGTTGGAGTTCATTTTTGGCTGGCCTTTATTGGATTGATATTGTATTCAGTTCCACTATCCATTGGGGCAACTTTAAGAGGATTAATGTGGATGGAAGGAAAGCCATTCATCGACAGTGTCGTTTTAATGTTTGATTATTGGCTTTGGCGTGCCATCGGTGGAAGTTTGATGTTTATCTCTCACTTGGTTTTTGCTTACAATTTCTATCAGATGACAACCAAAGAATTGGAAGAAGTGGATGTAAAAGACGAAGCGTTTAAGATTCTAGAAAAACAAATCAAATAATTATTGCCATGAATATTTTCAATAACCACAAGAGATTATACATCACAGCTGGGCTTTTATTTACATTTTTAACCTATTTGGTTGTGATAATGCCAGCATTTCAAAATCAATACAACAACCTGCCTTTGCCAGGAACAAAGCCACTTTCTGGTGATGCTAAAGCTGGGAAACTACTTTACATTTCCGAAGGCTGTGTAGGCTGTCACTCCCAACAAGTTAGAAATGTTGAAATGGATAAAATGTTTGGAAGCCGTCCGGGAATGGCAGCGGATTATGCGAATATTGGTCGAACCAGTATTTGGCAAAACACAGCAACACTAATGGGGACAGAAAGAACTGGCCCAGATTTAACCGATGTTGGTAATCGTCAGCCTAGTAAAGATTGGAATTTAATGCACTTATTCAATCCAAGGTCAGTTGTACCGCAATCAATTATGCCTTCATATAAATGGCTTTTTGAAATAAAAGCAGTTCCCTTAAAAACAGATATAATTGTTAGTATGCCAGAACAATTCCTCAACGGAAAAACTGGTAAAGTTGTCGCTACAAATGAAGCTTTACAATTGGTAGCCTATATACAATCGTTAAAACAAACACCTTTGCCAAGTGGAATATTGCCAGCTGAGTTTTTGTATAAAAAAGAAGTTGTTGATACTAAAAATTCTAAGGAAGGAGAGTCTGTAAACGGAAAATCTTTATATGAAGCCAATTGTGCAGCTTGCCATCAAGCCAATGGAGAAGGACTAAAAGGAGCATTTCCATCACTAAAAGGGAGTCCTGTTGTTGAAGGAGAAAACCTCGAATTGTATGTGGATATTATTATGAATGGCTATGATGCAAGGCCGGAATTTGGTGTTATGGCTGGTGTTGGAACCAATATGAATCTGACCGAAAATGAAGTGGCAGCCATCATAAATTACGAAAGAAGTTCTTGGGGGAATAAAGGCAAAAAAGTAACACCCGAAGAAATTAAAAAAATCATGGATTTTATAAAAATTAAAGTTTCTGCAACAAATCAGTAAAAATGAAAAAATTAATCACATTTCTATTTCTAATGGTATTTCAAATCGCAGTATTTGCTTGTCCGGTTTGTGAGCGCAACCAACCAAAAGTTTTGCGTGGTATTGTTCATGGTGTTGGACCAGAAAGTAATTGGGATTATATTAGTATTTGGTTTACCATAATCATTGCATTAATCACATTGTTTTATTCTTTAAAATGGTTAATTAAACCTGGAGAAAAAAATACAGATCATATTAAATATTCAATTTTAAAATAAAAAATTATGAGCAATAAAAGTTCTGTAATCTTATTTTTAGACGACAATCAAAAACCTTATGGAGAATTTTCGGTACCAATAAATTTTGAATTGGATACAACAAAATTAGTCGACGGTGATCATATTTTAAAAATTGTGAGTAAAGACCCAAATGGTAAAGAAGGTATTCGTAAAATTCCGTTCAAGGTAAGAAATGGCCCGGCAATTGCAATTGAAGGTATCAAAGAAAATGAAATCGTAGATGGTGTGATCCCAATAATGATAAATGCTTACGGAAAAGGCGACCAGAAAAAATTTCTAATTGAAGGTAGCGAAACACCACACTCTATTCCAGCTTGGCTTTGGGTAGTAATTGTTGGTTTTGTAGGCTGGGCAATTTATTATGTAATAACGGCTATGAAAATCATTTAACTAATACATAATATTTTAATATAGTAAAAGGCTGTTCTTAAGAACAGCCTTTTACTATATTTATTTAGTCAAACTTGTTTTTTATATAATATTTACCGTCTAAGTCATCATCAAACTCATCAATTTTAATTTGCTTCGGTTTTGGTTTTCCAGCATTGGCTTTCTTTTTCCAAATTTCAAATTTGTCTGCTGGCAACTTCTTTTTCATAATTTCAAGAACCTGTTTTTCTTCAATACCTAGTTCTTTTTTAATGATTTCAAAAGGATTTCTTTCCTCATTTGCCAATGTGATTAATTTTTGAGTTTCTTCCCAACTCAATTCTATGCTTTTACTTTTTTTCATTATTTTAAAAACAATTCAGTTTATTTTTTTTAAAGGTTACAAATTATATTCCAATATTAATCAAAAAAAACTAAGATTTGAAAATTATTTTCATTTATTTAATTCTGATACAAATGTATGACTTGATCTGAAAGGAATTTTTAATAAATTCCAGAGTTTATTGTGTTCTTCAGGATTCATATGAGTATCAATTCCATAAATAATTTCGCTCATTGGGAGACTTAAAAAAGTACCAAATAACCTGTCCCAAACCGAAAAAATATTACTATAATTACTATCGGTATACGGTAAAACATAATGATGATGTACCTTATGCATATTAGGCGAAACAATAAAATAACTAATAAAATTGTCTAATTTTTTAGGCAAAGTAATGTTTGCGTGATTAAATTGTGATAAAAAAATTGACAATGATTGGTACAAGAAAAACAACCATATTGGAGCGCCAACTATTATAATTGCTAAGGTTGTAAATAAAAAACGAATCACACTTTCTCCAGGATGGTGTCTGTTTGCTGAGGTTGTATCTATCCAAGTGTCTGTATGATGGATGAGATGAAAACGCCACAATATTTTCGTTTTATGTTGTACGTAATGTGGCGTATAAGCACCAATTAAATCCATAAACAATAATCCAATAATAGCTTGCAATAAAAGAGATTTTATAGACAACCAATGTAAAATTCCAAACTCATTTTCGGTAACCCAAATAGAACTTTTAAACAAAATTATTGCCAATGTAAAATTGATAATAATAGTAGTAAGTGTAAAAAAAACATTGATACCAGCGTGTTGCCATTTGTTATATTTGAATTTGAAAAGAGGAAATCCATTTTCGATAATCCAAAAAAGCGTAATACCACCAACAATTAAAAAACTTCTATGGGAAGAAGAAATATTTTGAAAATAGGTTACAATTTCATTCATAAAAAAAATATTTTATCAAATTTAGCAAAAAAACTATTTGATAATTCTAAAAGTTAGATTTATTCTAGGGTCAATTTCTTTTTTTGTTTTCGGAATTTGATGTTTCCAAAAATGTTGCGTACTACCTTTCATAATTAATAAACTTCCGTGTTGCAAAACGATATTTTGTTTCAGTTCGAGTTTATTGTGTTTTAACTGAAAAACCCTTTCGGCTCCAAAACTTACCGAAGCAATTATAGGATTTCGACCCAATTCCTTTTCATTATCAGCATGCCAACCATTGCTATCTTGACCATTTCTATAATTATTTAATAAAACGGTGGTAAAGTTTTCATTACAAATTTGCTCTATTTCTTCTTTTATAAAAACAATCAATGGTGTCCATGGATGAGGTTGCATCACAATATTCGAATAACCATAAGGCTTTCCTTCATTGCCAAAAAGCGCAGTTAGTCTTGGTTGTGCATGTTTTTTCCCGAAAACAGTTATACTGTCTTGTTGCCAAGGAATTTCTTGTTGAAGTTTTAAGAAAAGTTCATTGGCTTTTGCCAAAGAAAAAAAATCGGGATAATATTCGATTTCGGCATCGGCCAGATTGAAAATAATTTTTTCTTCAGGAAATAGAGAATTCATATTTTAAAAATAAAAAAAATGATAAACATCATTCCTTTTCATTAAGTACTGTTTTTTTGTTTAATAATTTATTTATCAAGTATATAAATATGCCCAAAATATTAAGACAAGTTGTATTGGTAATCTTAATAACCGCATCGTTTTAGACATACCTAGACTCGCATTGTCATTTTTGTACATATATAAGTTTGCAGGAAAAATGGCGATTAGTAATGCAATAATTCCCCAAGAAGCAAATTTTGATGTGAAAGGTAAACAAAGAAAAATCCCCAAAATTATTTCGGCAATACCGCTTAGTGAGTTTAATAGTTTAGGATTTGAAAAATATGGAGGAATGATTTTTATATACAATCTCGGATTTCTAAAATGATTGAAACCCGCTAAAATATATAGCAAAGCCATTAGATATAAATGCCAAGGTAAATTCATAATTAAAATTATTTATTACGAATTTACCTAAAAAAGTTTTAAATAAGTTAAAATTATATTATTTTTTTTCAAATTGAATATTCATAATCACAATAGCAAGAATAATTAGAATAATTCCTATCCATTGTGTGATAACAACGGTTTCGTTCAAAATAAAATAAGCCATCATTACCGAAACCGGAAGTTCTAGAGCCGAAACAATACTTCCCAATCCAATTCCCGTTAGCGGAAAACCAGCATTCATTAACATGGGCGGAATTACTGTTCCAAAAAGGGCCAAAAGAATTCCCCATTTGTAAAAAATATCATAATTGAAAGGAGTCGTTTGTGTGAAAATAGCAAAAATAAAAACAATAATCGCACCACCTAAAAGCATATACAAGCTGCGTTGTGCAGATGAAATTTCAGTAGCAACTCTATTTGCAGTAAACATTGTTGTGGTAAATGAAGCTGCTGCTAAAAGCCCTAAAACAATTCCTCGCCAATCTAACTCTATTTTGTTTTGAATTAAGTTTGTCGCCAATGCAGTTCCGAATAAAACTACAAAAACTGCTGCGATTTTTATTTTAGAAGGCATTTTTTTCTCTAAAAACATTTCTAATAAAACACCAATCCAAACAGTTTGCATCAACAATACAATTCCTATAGAAACGGGAATATATTTGACCGCTAAATAATAAAATATACTGGTTAATCCTGTCGAAGTTCCAGCAATCATAAGTTGCTTTATATTATTTGGAGTTGCTTTAACTACTTCAGTTCTTTTTTTTGCTTTTTGCAAAGCGTTTATTATGAGAATGGCGATAATTCCTATTATAAACTGAGCTGAAATTACTTCGGCTGGTGTAAATGTATTACCAGTAATTCCTTTGTGGGAATAAGCCAGTTTTACAAAAGTTGCCAACATACCGTAGCTTGTAGCTCCTAATCCTACAAGAAAAACCCCTTTTAGTACACTATTATTTGTCATTATATAAATTTTAAAAAGCGGGCAAAGATAAGGCTAATTTTAGTTCATATGATTCTAACTTCGAATTTAAATTCTTTAATTAAAAAATCATGATTTATCTGTTACAAGTTTTATGTAAAATTAAATTTATATATTTGAGTAGAGATTATGAAAAAAACCACTTAAACTTTATGAATATTAACGTTTTGTCAGAAAAAAATAAAGTAATTCAGCTTTTAGAGGATTCCTATTCTGGTAGAATTAATAATTTACCTAAAAGTATTGAAACTGCCGAAATTGCACTTCAAATTAGTAGAAATATAGGTGATAAATCATTAATAGGAAAAAGTTTGAATCAGCTTTCTTTGTATTTTATGATTATTAGTGATTTTGATCAATCTAACAAAAAATCCGAAGAAGCAATTGTATATTTTACTCAATTAAATGATGATATAGGAATTGCAGATGCAAAATATAATATAGGAAGTGTTTACTACAAAACCAATAATTATCATGCAGGACTAGTTTATCTTATAGATGCACTTAAATTATATAAAAAGAACAATGATTTATACAATCAATCTAAAGTAGAGAAAGCAATTGGAACCATTTATGAATATATTGGGGATTCTTATAATGCATTCAAATCATACAAAAGTTCAATCAAAGTTGCAAAGAAAATAGGAGAATACAACTTAGAATCAAATGTTTACAATAATCTTTCTGGGTTGTTATTAAAAAGGGAAAAAACAAAAATCGCAATGAACATGATAGAATATTCTATTATGTTAAAGAGAAAAACAAACGACATTCGTGGTTATGCATTTGCAATTTATGGTAGAGGAAAAATTTATTTAAAAAATGATGATTTAGAAAATGCTGAATCAGATTTTTTAGAAGCTGTTGTTACTCATAGAAAAATGGGGGAAAACATGGGTGCAGCTATGTGCTTAAACAAGCTAGGTGTTTTATATTTAAAATTAGATTTGTATGATAAAGCTCAAGAAAAAGCTCAAGAAGGATTAGAATTAACTATCCGTCACAATATGTCGATGATAAAAATTAAAAATTATCATTTGTTATATTTAATTTTTAAAAAAAGTAATGACAATATAAAATCCCTGGAATATTTAGAATGTTATCTAAAAGAGAAAGAATCTGTTATAAATACTCAAACACTCAAAGTAATAGAAAACTATGATTTAATTAATAAGATGAATGTCTTAGAAAGTGAAGCATTACTCCAAAAAGAGAAACAAATTGCTATCGAAAAAAAGAATAGAGACGAAGAAGAGTCGGTAAGATTAAAACAAGAATTTCTTTCTATTATGAGTCATGAGATTCGTACTCCGCTAAATGCAATAACAACAATAGTATCTATACTTGACAATCAGATTAATGGTGAAAGTAAAAAACTATTAAAAAGTTTACAATTTGCTTCAGACAACTTGATAAGCATAGTAAATGATATTCTCGATTTTACTAAGTTAGATTCTAATAAAGCAAAATTAGAAAAGCATAATATCAATCTTTCGCAATTATGTGATAATATATTAAATCTTCATTCAGGATTAGCAAACAATAAAAATTTAAATTTAAACCTAATAACAAACCTAAAATCAGATCAAAATTATCTTTTAGACAAAACAAAACTATCACAAATACTTAGTAATCTGATTAGCAATGCAATAAAATTCACAGATTATGGCAAAGTAGATTTTATAGTTGAATTGTTAAAAGAAGAAAATGAATTTGATACAATAATATTTAAAGTAATAGATACTGGAGAAGGAATTTCAGAAAGTGATATGTTAGAGATTTTTGTTAGTTTCTCCCAAATTAAACCAATAATGACCAGAAAACAAGGCGGAACAGGTCTTGGGTTAGCTATCGTAAAAAAATTAGTCGAATTGCATAATAGTGAAATTAGAGTAAAAAGCAAAGAAAAAGTAGGATCCGAATTTTATTTTGAAATTAAAATCAGAAAGGTTTCTCAAGAAATAATTACTACAAAAACTAATGCCTATCAACTGAAAGATAAGATAGCATTACTTGCCGAGGATACTCCGATGAATGCTTTGCTTATGAAAAAATTATTGTCTAATTGGGGTGTAATTACAGATCATGCTAAAAATGGAAAAGAAGCTTTTGAATTGGCAAAACAAAAAAAATATGATTTTATCTTAATGGATATTCACATGCCAGAGATGAACGGTTTCGAAGCTACAACGCTTATTCGATCTAACAAAAATCTAAATAATAATACACCTATTTTTGCAGTCACGGCTGATGTAATGACAAAAGAAGATAAAGAAAATGCACATTTATTTAATGGAATTCTTTGGAAACCTTTAGAAATAGAAAAATTATTTTCAGCTCTAACAAAAGAAGTAGAAGTAAAAGAATAATCATTGACACTTTTTGGGATATTACCTTTTAAAACAAACCTTCCGTTTTTTTATTTTGAATCCCAATTTTTGTTGCATCAAAATTTAATTTGTTTTGTAATAATGAGGCGTATACACTTCTAAAATCTGTTTCATGTTTTAAATCTCCATTATCTAAATCAGAAAGATTAGGATTATTTCCCATCACTTTTCCTTTATTGCTTCCGCCAATAATAAACATAGGAGCAGCAGTTCCGTGATCGGTTCCTTTTCCATTGTCTTTTACACGGCGACCAAACTCAGAAAAAACCACAATAGTTACATTTTGCATCAGTTTAGCATTTTTTAAATCAGTATAAAAACTAAAAATTGCATTATTCAATTCAGAGAGTTTGTTATTGTGAATGGCCAATTGATTGTCGTGTGTATCGAATCCTCCGAGGGAAGTATAATACACTTTCGAATTCAAATTTCCTTTTATTAATCTTGCAATCCATTCTAAATTTTTGGACAAACCCGTTTTTGGATAACTCATTTCCGATGTTGATTTTGCTAATGCTTTCTGAATTTCGTCCGAGCCTTCTGTAACCGAATTGGCTATTTTTCGAACAAAATCCAACTGCGGATTAGTCGATAATTGAACTGAATCATCGTTATCTTTATTGGTCTTAAATCTATTCGGATCTTTTACAGTAATAGAATTTGGCTCTTGTCCTTTTAAAGCTAAATTGTCTATCGAATCTAGATTAATTCCCGCTGTTGGCTGATGTTCTTTGCACTGCAAATCTAGATATCGTCCCAGCCAACCATCATCTAAATACTGATTTGAAGCCGAGCCTGTTTGCCAAATTTCCTGACTGCGAAAATGGGAACGAATTGGTTCTGGATAACCCACATTTTGAATCACAGCCAAATCACCGTTTTGTTGCATTGTTGCAAAACTTTTTAGAGCTGGATGAAAAGCCATTCCTCGTGTAGCACTAATTACTTCGTTTTTTGATAAGGCAATCTTAGGACGTAAATCATAATACAAAGGATTCTCGAACGGAACAAATGTATTTAAACCATCATTTCCACCATTTAATTGTACAAAAACCAAACATTGTTCGCCAATAACCAGATTTTGTTGAGAACCAAAAGCAAACAAAAAATCAGGTAATAATAAAGCACCACCAGTAAAAGTTCCTGTAAGTGAGAGAAAGTTTCTTCTGTTCATGATTTTAGTATTAAATTAGTTGGTATTCCGGAGTTTTTACCATGGCATTAAACAAACGTAAAACGGCGTTTTCAGAACCTTCAGTTGTAGCATCGAAATCGTATTTTAGTATTTTTTCGAAATCTTTTTGTGTGTTATCATCGGTTTCAAACAATAAGCGATTTTTTAATTCTTCGATAATTTGTTTGTTGTTCCCTTTTTTATTCCAATCGAGTTTAATGTTTGTTTTCTGGAATAGTATTTCATTGTCTTTTTCTTCTGCTTTAAACATTTTTCTATTAATAGTTCTACCGCTACAAAACAAATCGGCAACATTATTTCGTTGCAAATACACTTGCGAGGTAAGCCACGAATTTCCGCCAATCCAACCTTTTACATTGGGTTGATTAAATAAATCCATTCCTTGTTCTCGAAGAAATAAAACTAATATTTTTGGATTTTCTAATTCGATATGTAATTCTGAAATAAGTTGTAAACTATATTCTAACGGATTTTTTATTTTTGAACCCGCTGTTTTTTTAGTAAATTCTTCCGTAAAAATCTTCATTAACAAAGGTTTGATTTCGAAATTCATTTTCTTAAAATAATCACCATAATAAGTAACTAATTCAGCCGATGGATTGTCGTAAATAAACCATTTCAGTATTTTTTCTGTAATGAAATAGGGAATATTTTTTTGTTCGAAAATAATATCTACTAAATCATCGACTTTAAACTTTCCTATTTTGCCTAAATAAGTTATAGTGTCATTGTCTTCAAAAATAGGACGGTATTGTGCTTCGTTTTCGCCAATTCCCAAACCTGCTAGGGCTTTTGCCCCGTTTTTAATATCACTTTCGGTATAATTCCCGATTCCGAGTGTGAATAATTCTAATAATTCGCGACTTAAATTCTCATTGAGTTTGTCTTTTCGGTTATCTACGTTATCCAAATAACGAACCATAGCATTGCTTTTCAAAACTTTTTTAGTCAATTCTTTAAAATTGCCAAAAGCATTTTCTCGTAACAACTGATTGTGCTGAAAAATCCAATAATTCACCTTCACTTTCTGATATGTAGACACAAAATGATTGTGCCAGAAGCAAGTCATTTTTTCTTGAAGCGGAAACTCATTTGCCATCATTTTTTCAATCCACCACGCTTTCATCTCATTAGAAACTTGCACCTCTTTTTTGAGCATTTCTTTTGCAGCGTCTGGGTCAGATTTTATTTTTTGACGAATTTCCCTTAATTCTGTATACGATTTTGGGCTTTCATCTAAAAAAGTAGGAATTTGAGAATCGTATTTTGCTTGAAAGGATTTTTCTAAAAATTTTTGCAAACCCAAACTCGCAATAGTTTGAGATTGTTGGTTAGAAAACCCCAATCGCAAAGACCAAAGTGTGTTATTGTTCATCATGAGATGTTTAAATTAGCGTCTTCCTCTTCTTGAAACTTTTACTGCTTTTACATTTCCACGTTTGTTTTTGTGAATTACCGTTGTTCCACGACGATTTTTAACAACCAATGTAGATGAATGTCTTTTTGGAGCATATACTTTTCTGGCTACCGCTACACGTCGAACAGCAGTTTTGTGATAATACACTCTATGTGGCGCACATCTTTTATAAAAAACATGGTGGTGATGCGCTTTCCATGGTTTCCACCATTTTGGATAAAATCCCCAACGGTGTGGCGAAGCCCAAACTACATATCTTGGAGCATAAATAAAACGAACACTTGGCCAAAACCAAACATTTACCATGATATTAGTTGTAATAATCTCTGGCATAGCTGGGCCAGATTTAGATTTCTCTATCGATTCTTGAGTGTCAAATGGCTCTACAATAGTGTTTTCAGCATACAATTCGTTATCACCATCTATTTGCAGGGTTGCTTCTTCGTTTCCGGTTTTTTCGATACCAATTGTTGCTATGTCTTGTTTTTCGTTTTCACTCAAATAAGTACTTAAGACAATTACATGTGTATCATTATCTTTAATATCATCTACATTTATATAATCGATGTTGCCATCATTATTCAAATCGAGATTGTTTACGTTGTTGTTTTCCTCGTTAATGAGTTTTTCGAATTCTTCTAATGAATTCGATTTTTTAAAGATGGCTAGAGCGCCTTCTAAACTAAAATTATCTCCACTAAATTCTGGTGAATCATTTCCTTGAGCAAAACCTAATGTAATTCCTAGAAAGACAAATAGGAGAGTGGTTATTTTTTTCATAGTCTTTTAATGTTTATTGATAAGACTATGAAGTTATGAAAAGGTTTAATTTTTTGATATTAAAAAATCTGTAATTCTCGAATATTAGGAATCAATTACAGATTTACTTTTAACTTAGTATTATTAAAATTTAAAACTTTAAGAGAATTACATTTACCACATTTTGGAATTTTGACAATTCATTTTCAATATTATAGTTTTAAAATTCTGAAATAAAAATAAGAAAAATAGTATTATATCGTTTTTTTTTTTTTTGCTTTGTGAAAATTTAAAAACCCAAACTTAATGAAAAAAATTATCCTATTACTAAGTGTTATGACACTTGCTTTTACTTCTTGTTCTAAAAATGAAGACGAACCAGCTATTCCTACTGTAGACCCAAATGGAATTTTATTAAAAAGATCTGTAGAAACAGATAGTAATGGGGCTAATATTGGAGCTGTATTTACTTTGAACTATATTTACAATGGAAATAAGTTAGTTAGAATTAATGACTCTGATGGTGATTATGAAATAATAACCTATACAGGAGATTTAATAACAAAATGGGAATATTTTATTAGTCCAGCAGTTTTAGACCTTACAGTTAATTTTACATATAATGTTAATAATGATTTAATTAAAGCAATTAGCATTAACCATGGAGAGGCTACTACTTATCCTGCAAATTATGTCGGAAAAACTAATTTTACACATAATAGTAATGGTTCAATTTCTTTTCAAGAATATAATGGAAATCTAACAGCTCAAACTACAGCTGTCTCAAATGGTACAATAACTTCAGGAAGTATTGTAACAAATGAAATTAACCCAGCGAGTACCGTAACGGAAACATGTAGTTATGATACTAAAAATCATCCTTTAAAAAATGTTTTGGGTTATAATAAAATTATTTTTAATGATTTCTTTAATAACTCATCAAATAACTTCATATCAATAACTAATTATCAAGGCGATCTAGAAGAGGCAAGTTATACATATAACACAAATAATTTTCCAATTACAGAAATATATAAAATGAATAGTGTGACACAATCTACGACTCAATATTTTTACGAGTAAGTAATAAAAAAAAACTTAAGGAAAAGCCTTTCAGAATATAAATGCTGAAAGGTTTTTTTATGAATAATAGTGAGCTTTTAATCAGGTATATTTATAAAAAAACCTGTAAATTTTGATGATGTTTTAAATACAAGTAAACAAGAATTTAATCCTGTAGGTACAACAGTTTTATTAGAAAGTAAATACGATACACGCAGATTTGGTTTTACTTTAAATTATAAAATCCCTACTAAAAATAAATTAGCTAAAGAAGATCCTAATTTGTTAAATAAAGAGAAAAAAGAAGATAGCGGAATTATTACAAACTAAATAAATAGATGATTTCTGATGATAAAATAAATCAAATATAAACATATTACTTAAAAAAATATATCTACTTTTACTTGTATATTATGTAAGTTTGATATTAATCTTAAAAACAGTAAAATATGTTTAACAAATTTAAAAAATCAGAAATTTTTATTTTAATCGTAGTATTACTTTTAATATTTATTTCCGAATATATTTATTTAGTTCAAGAAAACTTTGAAAAAGCGGTTTTCATAGGATTATGGCCACCAACTATCATAGGGTTTTTAGTTTTTTTTAATTTAAAATTGAAGAAGTAAATGAAAAATTTAGACATTTTAATTTTCACAGCAATTGTAATACTTTGTTTTATTACTTTTTTCATTTCAACTTTCAGAGCTTTTGACCGTATTTCAAAAAGTGAAAATTACGTTTCTGAAAAGAGAGGAATAATTTCAAGATTTCTAGCATATTTAGAAAGTTTGGTTTCAGAATAATTAATTTTATAAAACAAAAAAACCTGCAATTAAATAATAATGAACTCGCAGGTTTTTCATGAAAATGAATCAAGGCTATTTAATCAATTCAAAACTTCTCTTTACAAAAGCAGTTAATTCTTCTCCTTTTAGTAAATTTTGAGACAATTTCGCCAAATCTAAAGCTTGTTTAACCAAGTTTTCTTGTGCCGATTTGTCTTTGTTATTTAAAATGGAAGCAGCTAAATCAGAATTTGTATTTACAACTAAATTGTACATTTCTGGCATATGACTCATGCCAAACACACTACCACCACCAGATTGACTCATTTCTTTCATACGACGCATAAATTCTGGTTGCGTGATGATAAATGGCGAAGCATTACTATCTAAAGCTTCTAGTTGTACTGAATATGCTTTTGGTATAAATGATTCTAATGATGTTTTTAAGCTTTCTTTTTCCTCATCAGATAATTTAGAAATCGCAGTTTCTTCTTTCTTAATCAAATTATCAATATGATCTGAATCGACACGAACAAAAGTAATATCTTGATTATCACCTTCAATTTTCTGAATTAAATGTGAGATGATAGGAGAGTCTAATAATAAAACTTCATAACCTTTGTCTTTTGCAATTTCTATATAAGAATGTTGTGCTTCCTTATTTCCCGCATATAAAACAACTAATTTTCCGTCTTTGTTGGTTTGGTTTGCTGCTAGGTTTTCTTTTAGCTCTTCCAAAGTAAAATATTTACCATCGACCGTTGGATACAAAACAAAAGCACCTGCTTTTTCGTAGAACTTCTCTTCCGAAAGCATTCCGTACTCTAAAACGATTTTTATATCATTCCATTTTTGTTCGAAATCTTCACGGTTTTCTGTAAATAAAGCTTTTAGTTTATCGGCAACTTTACGAGTAATATAGTTTGATATTTTCTTAACAGCGCCATCGGCTTGTAATCCAGAACGAGAAACATTCAACGGGATATCTGGCGAATCTACCACACCACGAAGCATCATCAAAAATTCTGGAACAATTCCTTCTACATTATCGGTTACATAAACCTGATTTTGGTACAACTGAATTTTATCCTTCTGAATTTGTAAATCAGAACCCAATTTCGGAAAATACAAGATTCCAGTTAGGTTAAAAGGATAATCCACATTCAAATGAATATGAAACAAAGGTTCTTCAAACTGCATTGGATAAACCTCACGGTAAAAATCTTTGTAATCGGCATCAGTCAAATCCGTTGGTTGCTTTGTCCAAGCTGGATTCGGATTGTTTATGATATTGTCAACTTCTACTTCTGTAAAAATATTGTCTTTGTCTTCGGGAGCAACTTCTTCTCCTTTTTTCTGTTCGATTTTTTCTGTTCTAGTTCCAAATTTAATCGGAATAGGCATAAATTTATTATACTTATTTAATAAACCTGAGATTTTAGAATCTTCTAAAAACTCTAAAGAATCTTCAGCAATATGTAATATAATTTCAGTTCCGCGAGTAGTTTTGTCAGCTGAGGTTAAAGTGAATTCTGGGCTTCCATCGCAAGTCCAATGTGCAGCTGGTTCATCCTTGTATGATTTTGTAATGATTTCAACTTTTTCCGCAACCATAAAAGCAGAATAAAAGCCCAAACCAAAATGACCAATAATACCTGAATCTTTGGCAGAATCTTTGTATTTGTCTAAAAACTCCTCGGCACCAGAAAAAGCAACTTGGTTGATGTATTTTTCTACTTCATCAGCTGTCATTCCTAGACCTTGGTCTATAATATGAATTTTTTTTCCTTCTTTATCGATTTTTACTTCAATAATAGGATTTCCATATTCTACTTTGGCTTCACCTATACTTGTAAGGTGTTTTAGTTTTAATGTAGCGTCGGTACCGTTAGAAATTAATTCCCGTAAGAAAATTTCATGATCGCTGTATAAGAATTTCTTGATTAAGGGAAAGATGTTTTCTACCGAAACATTAATTTTTCCTGTTGTCATAATATTTAGATTTTTAGTATTAAATTTATATTTTATTTTTTGTCAAATAAAGTGCCAAAACAATAGAAATGACAAATTGACGTAGTCGTAATTTTACAAATAATTAAAAGAATTTCATAATCTTTGTCTGATTATTATTCATAAATTTGTGTTTATTAAATTATCTAAATATGAAAAAATTAATTTTATTTTTTGCATTAGCTTTAGTAGCTAGTTCTTGTAAGACTCCAGCTCCAGCAGCTGCAACAAATGTTGACAGGAAATCTCAAGTGGCTATCAAGGGAAATTGGACAATCGCTTCTGTAACTTATGCAGGTTCAGATATGTTTAAAATTACTTCTTTTGATTTGGCTGACTCAAAATGCTTCGAAGGTAGTACTTGGAAATTTATTTCAAACAATGATTCGGGCGATATGGCTTTAACAAAAGTTAATTGTATGAGTTTTGCTTCAAAAATTAAATGGTATGTAAACAAAGACGGACAATTTGTATTGAAGTTTTTAGCTGAAGGTGTAAAAGCTAAAAAAATGCAGCAAGGTTACATTCTTACGGTTGCAGATCAAACAGCTGAATCATTCAAACTGATTGACAAAATAAATATTGGTGGTAAAATGACAAATATTGTTTATCAATTTAATAAATCAAACTAAAAATTACAACTATGAAAAAATCTATTATATACATATTTACGCTTTCATTCCTTTTAGGAACTGTTTTATCAGGTTGCGAATCAGTAAAAAACACAAATAAAACCCAACGTGGAGCAGCAATTGGCGCTGTTGGAGGTGCAATACTAGGTGGTGTTCTAGGAAACAACATCGGAAAAGGTGGAAATGGTGCTTTGGGTGCTGTTTTAGGCGGTGTTATTGGTGGAGTTGCTGGTGGCGTTATTGGTAACAAAATGGATAAACAAGCTAGAAAGATATCAGAATCTTTGCCTGGTGCAAAAGTAGAAAGAGTAGGAGAAGGAATCAAATTGGTTTTAGGTGAAAACTCAGTGCGTTTTGATACTAACAAATCAACATTGACATCTACTGCAAAAGCAAATCTAGATAAATTAGTGCCTGTTTTTAAGGAATACCCGGATACTGATATTCAAATTTATGGCTATACTGATAGCTCAGGTGCCGATGATTATAACATGACATTATCACAACAAAGAGCTGCTTCTGTAAAAGCATATTTGTCAGGAAAAGGTTTGGCAAGTTCTCGTTTTAATACTTCAGGACTTGGTGAGGCAGATCCTATTGCTTCTAATGAAACATCCGAAGGGAAATCTCAAAACCGTCGTGTGGAATTTGCAATTACTGCAAATGACAAGATGGTAAATGATGCTAAAAAGGAATCAGGAAACTAATTTTTTATAGGAATTTTTTAAAAGCTGTTTCGAGAGAAGCAGTTTTTTTACATTTCATTTTTTGTTTAAATATTTAACATAATTTTTTGTTTAACTTTTTTATTTTATAATTAAACAATAACTATCTTTGTGTAAGATATTTAATCAAATGATTATGGCAACTGCAAAAAAATCGGAATCAAAAAAAGATATAATTGATGATAATAAAATCATTAGTTTATATATGAATGATGTTTTAGAAAACAATCATAATACAAAAAATGTATATGTTTTTTGTAAAAACAACGCAATCGAAGAATCAGATTTTTATTCGTTTTTTGGTTCTCTCGACGCTTTAAAACAATCTATCTGGAATAAGTTTTTTGAAAATACAATTTCAACTCTCGAAAAAGATGAGAATTATGCTAATTATCCAGATAAGAATAAATTATTGTCCTTGTACTTCACATTATTTGAAATATTAACTTTAAACAGAAGTTATGTTGTTTATTCTTTATTAGAAAACAAAGAAGGAATAAAAAACCTAAAAGACTTCAAGGAATTCAGGAATCATTTTAAGGATTTTATTGGTAATATAATAGAAAATAGTAATTCAGGGATTAGCGATAAAGTAACAAAAATCACCAAACCTGTTTTCTCTGAAGGGGCTTGGATTCAGTTTTTATTTATCTTAAAATTTTGGTTAGATGATACATCAAAATCATTTGAAAAAACAGATATTATTATCGAAAAATCTGTGAATACAATTGTCGATTTATTAGATACTAAACCATTAGAAAGTCTATTTGATTTGGGTAAATTTCTTTGGAAAGAAAAAATGATGTAATTATGAAAACCTTAGATAGTATACCTACGACAAAAATTGAACGAGCTAGTCAGCTATTAAAAACAGGAGTAAAAGTAGGTGGAAATTATATATCCTATTACAGCGAAAAAATAGTTAACCCATCATTAAGTAAAGATAAACTTAACGAAAATAATGCCGAAGATATTTATGATGGACTAAAAAATTTGAAAGGAAGTGCGCTCAAAGTTGCTCAAATGCTCAGTATGGACAAAAGCATCACGCCACAGGCATATGTAGATAAATTTTCGCTGTCACAATTTTCGGTACCAGCATTATCAGCACCACTAGTTCGTAAAACATTTAAAAAATATTTAGGAAAATTCCCCGAAGAAATATACGATACTTTTTCTCCCGACTCTGTAAATGCAGCAAGTATTGGTCAAGTACATAAAGCAACAAAAAACGGAAAGAATCTAGCTATAAAAATCCAATATCCAGGAGTAGCTGATAGTATAAGCTCAGATTTAGCACTTGTAAAACCAATTGCGACAAGAATGTTTAATCTTAAAGGTAAAGATTCAGAAAAATACTTTCAGGAAGTTGAAAGCAAACT
>NZ_JAYURN010000062.1:0-5213 GCF_043756175.1 Flavobacterium sp. | reverse complement strand
TTGGCTTAATTTAAATATGGTTTTGTATTTGGGATGATTTGGCAAATCCGAAGAATAGGCTTAATTTAGTCCCAAACTGCTTGTAGCGCGGGGACGTTGTGTGTCATTCTACAGCAACCTAGTAGAAAAATCAACGTTAAAAAAAATTATTCGCCAAGTCATAATAAAAATGAATTTAGAAAAACAAGCCGAAAGAATAAACAAAGCTCACAAATTAATTTTAGAAGAAAAAACTGGAACACCAGAAAAATTTGCAGAAAAGTTAAACATAAGTAGAAGTCAATTATATAATTTGATTGATAAATTGAAAGAGTACGATGCTCCAATAAAATATAGTAAGAAAACAAAGAATTTTTATTACTCTAATACTTTTGATTTAGAACTTAAATATTCGTTTAAAATAATTTTTGATAAAAATTAAAAACAAACACTTCCGTCCAATTAAATTGGACGGAAGTGTTTTAAGTTTGCATCAACAATAAAGTTCTCGAGAAACAACTTGTTAAAGTAAAAATATTTATTAATTTTGTTCAGTATTGTGCTGAACACAAAAACAGAAGTTATGTTAGATTTAGAAAATTTAGGTTTAGTTGAGCTAAACGCACAGGAAGTACTAGAAATTGAAGGTGGATTTTGGCCGATAGTTTTAGCTGTAATTATTGTTGGTGGTGCTATTGCAGATGCGTGGACAGGATCACACGGATACGGTCAACCATAATAAAAAAAGGCCTGTTCCTCAAACGGAACAGGCTTTCTTATTAACCTAAATTAATTTTACATTGAATAATTTTAACATTAAAATATTTTACTTTTTGGTAACTGGAAGATTAATTGATCTTTTAACAACATATATTGCTGGTAAAGGAAGTCTTTCGTGTGAACTTAATATTCTAGTTAGTGTTTTTAATCTTGGCTGGAAAGCATTAATATTTCAAAATATAATAGTTATTATTTTAGCATATTTTTTATTAAAAATCCAATCAGACATATATTATTCAACCTCGGAAGATAAAATTATTAATAAAAAAATTCCTTTTTTAGAATATTTTAACATATTATATTTTGGAAAAAAAATTACTTTTATAAAGTCGTTAACTACAAAAATAAAATATAAAATAACTATTCATTCTTTAATTCAAATTTCGTTTATTAGCATAATTATATTGAGTTTTTTTATAAGTATAAATAATTTATTAGCTGGAAATGGATATGTTAATTTATATAGTTATAAGAACAGGTTTTACCATAACTATATACTTCAAATCATTAATCTCTTAATTTTTGCTTCAATTACATTTTTATATCATTACAAAAAATATATTTTATTCTTAAACAGAAATGGAAACAAATAAGGATTTTTTGTTACGTTCAATTGCCAACCTCATAAATTTTATAGAAAAATTATTTAAAAAAGGAAAACCATCACTTGAAATAGTTTCTGTATATATAGATAATTTTTTTGAGGAAAAATATAAAAACACAATAAATCAATTTATTGAAAAACCATTTGATGAAGTTATTCAAATTATCCACGAAGGAAATGTTGAAAACATAAAAGACTTTGCAGATGTGTTATTTATAAGATTTGAATTAGAAAATACTAATCCCATAAAAGCTAACCTTTCAGAATTTATTCTCAATTTATACGATTATTACCAAAAAGAATCGTCAGTTTATTCTCTAGAGATTCAATCTAAAATTCTGACACTAAAAAAACGTAATTTTTAAATTTAGTATTTGTTCCTAACGAAAAGTAAATATGAATTTTAGTTCAGACCCAATAAATAATATAGAAAATCTTATTGCCAAGAATAAAACAAAAAGTATTTCGATATATTTTGTGATTGTTTTTGCTGTTATTTTAGCACTTGCATTATTACCAATAATCAAATTTGACATTAGCAGTCAAAGTCGTGGGGTAATCAAAAGTTACAAAGAGAATGTTCCACTTACAACAATTATCAGCGGTAAAATAGTTTGGCAAAATCTAAAAAATAATCAATCTGTTCTCAAAGGCGATACACTTATAAAAATATCAAAAGAAACACTCGAAACCGATAAATTCATTCAAGATACATTATCCAATACCACAAAACTGGTATTAAGCGACATTACAAATGTGCTAAAAGGGAATTATTCTGCATTGCATACGGCAAACATTCGTGAGGATTACAATAAATACACAACCAAAAGGTTAGAATTACAAAGCAAAGTTAGTCAATCAACTATAAACTACAACCGTAACAAAATACTTTTTGACAAAGATGTAATAGCTAAAGCTGAATATGAAAAATTTGTTTTTGAACTTCAATTTGCTAAACAAGCTTTATCAAGCTATGATAAAACACAAAAATCAGTTTGGGAAAATCAAAAGAAAGAACTTATCGATAAAATAAACTCCATTAATGGAAG
Organism: Flavobacterium sp.; assembly: GCF_043756175.1. Taxonomy (GTDB): domain Bacteria; phylum Bacteroidota; class Bacteroidia; order Flavobacteriales; family Flavobacteriaceae; genus Flavobacterium. The sequence goes on along the minus strand of NZ_JAYURN010000062.1, from coordinate 2,801 downwards.
TATGAGGAAAATTTCGGTTGACAGTCATAATTATTTTGTTTTAGCTCCAACATCAGGAACCATCGAAAATTTTTCAGGTTTACAATCGGGTTCTTTTATAAATTCTTCACAGCCAATAGCAATAATTTCGCCAAATGATAATCTAATTATTGAAAATAACGTTTCTCCAAATGACATCGGTTTGATAAAAAAAAATCAATATGTGAAATTTCAAATAGATGCATTCAATTACAATCAATGGGGATTATTGGATGGTAAAGTAATTGAAATTGACAAAAACATTACAATCAACGAACAACAAGCATTTTTTAAAGTAAAATGTAAACTCAATTCTAAAACATTAACTTTAAAATCAGGTTATAAAACTCAAGTATCAAAAGGAATGACGCTCACAACGAGATACATTATAACTCGAAGAAGTTTGTTTGATTTGCTTTTTGACAAAGTTGATGATTGGTTAAATCCAAAAATAATAAATAATTAGATGAAATCATCAATTAAAATTAAGCAACACGATATTAAAGATTGTGGGGCAACTTGTTTAGCATCAATAGGAAATCATTTTGGTGTAGGAATTCCAATCGCTCGCATTCGTCAATTTGCTCATACCGATAACCGAGGCACAAATGTTTTAGGAATTATACAAGGTGCAGAAAAAATGGGTTTTACCGCCAAAGGGGTAAAAGGAGGAATAGATGTTATTAGTAAAATTCCTTTACCTGCAATCGCTCACGTTGTTGTTCAAGGACAACTACATCATTATATTGTGATTTATAAAATTGAGAAAAACATAATAACCGCAATGGATCCAGCTTTTGGAAAGTTAGAAAATTATACTTTTGAAGAGTTCCAAAAAATATGGTCAGGTGTTTTAATCCTTTTTGCAAAAAATGATGATTTTAAATCATATAACGAGCGTGTTTCTTCCATAAAACGCTTTTGGGATTTAGTTCAACCTCATAAAACTATTTTAATCCAAGCCTTGATTGGAGCAGTTGTATTTACAATTCTTGGTTTATCAATGTCTATTTATATTCAAAAAATCACTGATTATGTTTTAATTGATGGAAATAGAAAATTGCTAAATTTAATGAGCATTGTAATGATTTTTATTATTCTACTACAAGCCTACATAGGTTCAAAGAAAAGTATATTTGTAATAAAAACAGGACAATTAATAGATGCAAAACTAATTTTAGGATATTATAAACATTTGATGCGTTTACCACAACGCTTTTTCGACACAATGCAAATTGGCGAAATAACATCAAGAATAAATGATGCTGTAAAAATTAGGTCGTTTATAAATGATGTCGCCATAGATTTATTTGTAAATGTTTTTATAGTGCTTTTCTCATTTACATTGATGTTCACATACAATTGGAAATTAGCATTAATCATCCTTACAATCATTCCGTTTTACATTGCCATTTACTTTTTGATGAATAAATTCAACAAAAAAGTAGAACGTACCATTATGGAAAACGGTGCTGATTTGCAAACACAATTAGTAGAAAGTGTTACACACGTGCGAACGATAAAAGAATTTGGAGTTGAGGAATTTTCCAATTTGAAAACGGAAAACAAGTTTGTAAAATTGCTATTCACAACCTATAAATCGGGTTTAAATAGTGTTTTTTCAAATACATCAACGCAGTTTTTAGCTTCCACTTTTACAATTGTTTTAATGTGGATTGGTTCGGGTTATGTAATTGACCGAGAAATTACACCAGGAGAATTATTCTCATTTTATGCTCTGATTGGATATTTTACTTCTCCAGTTGCCACATTAATTGGAATGAATAAAACGATTCAAAACGCATTAATTGCAGCCGATAGATTATTTGAAATAATGGATTTAGAGCGAGAAGAAACAGAAAATAAATTAGAACTTCAAAAAGATAATATCGGTAATATTGTTTTTGAAAATGTTAATTTCAGCTACGGTTCTCGAACCGAAGTTTTTAAGAATTTTAATGCAACCATCAAACAAAATGAAACGACAGCAATTGTTGGAGAAAGTGGAAGTGGAAAGACTACTTTAATTTCTCTTTTACAAAACTTATATCCAATAAAAACAGGAAAAATAACAATTGGAGATTATGATTTAAAACATATTCACTATCAAAGTTTAAGAAATTTGATTGGAGTAATTCCACAACAATTAAACCTATTTTCAGGCAACATAATCGAGAATATAGCACTAGGGGAATCATTTTCAAACATTCAGCGAATTTTAGATTTAGCAAAACAATTAGGAATAACAGAATTTGTTGAAAAATTACCGAATGGTTTTGAAACCCAAATTGGAGAAAATGGAGCTTTACTTTCGGGCGGTCAAAAACAACGCATTGCAATTGCAAGAGCATTATACAAAAATCCTGAAATATTATTGATGGACGAAGCAACATCTGCATTAGATACAAATTCTGAAAGTATTGTAAAACAAACTATTAACAACTTTAAAGCACAAGGTAAAACGGTAATCGTAATTGCTCACAGGTTAAGTACAATTGCTAACGCTGACACAATTCTTGTTATGGAAAATGGACAGATTGTTGAAAATGGAAATCACAAAGATTTATTAGAGCAAAAAGGCAAATATTGTGAACTTTGGAATAAACAAAGTTTAGTTTAAACATCGAAAATTGGAGTAAATACAAGAACGAACACACAACAGCGGTTTCCCAAAATGTGGGTTTTTGGGCTTTCTTAAAGTCGGTTTTGTACTTGCAAAGATTAGTAATTAATCGAAAGTTTAGGCTTGTCAAGTCCCACACTTCGGGAAGCCACGAGACGTT
>NZ_JAYURN010000061.1:0-15777 GCF_043756175.1 Flavobacterium sp. | reverse complement strand
TCAGCACATTTTGTTGGAAGCTATTCTTCAGACAAAACGGCAATTCATCTGGCTAATTTTACTAAATCCTTGTCTTATTCTGGAACTGTTAAGTTATTAGGTGATAATCAGTTGCCAACAACTTATATCGAAGCGTCTTATATTACCAACAAACCCAACAACTTAATCACACAAGGAAAAACTACCGTTTCAGAGTTAATTTTGCCAGAGATAAATACAAATTTTAAGAAAATATTCGAGGGAATAAATGCTGAAAAAATAGCATTATCTGAAGTTCAAAAACCAAAAGATTCCTTGTTTTTTAATTCTTTTCATAACACAACCAAAGAAGTTTATATAAATTCCGTTTTAAGTAATGTCATCTTTAAAGGAAACTTTGTTTTACGTTCTAAAGATTCTATTCGAGTGAAGAAAAATACCGTTTTAGAAGATGTAATTCTCATTGCCCCCAAAATTACTTTCGAAGAAGGTTTTACAGGAACAGTCCAAGCATTTGCAAGTAAAGGAATCGAGTTAGAACAAAAAGTAATCCTAAACTATCCATCGGTAGTCTGTGTTTATAATCCAACATCGGAAGAAAGTTTAATAAAAATAAAGAAGGAAAGTAAAATTACTGGAGCAGTAGTTTTATTCGGAAATACTATAGAAAACATTAATAGAAATAATGTTGAAATAGATCAAGAAGGATTAATTTTTGGTGACATTTATTGTGCGGGAAGATTAGACTTAAAAAGTAAAGTTTATGGTTCAGTTTATACCAATCGGTTTTATCTCAAAACAGCTTCGTCTACGTACGATAATATGATTTCTGATATAGAAATAAACACTACCAAACGTCCAAAATATTTTATTGCAATTCCATTATTTGAAACCAAAAAAACCGAATATGGTATTCTTAAAAAAGTATTGTAACTTACATCTAAAAGCAAATTCTATCTTAGAATCTATGATTGCGCTGACTATTATTTCGGTGTGTTTGTATATTGCTATTATGATTTTTGCTGCGGTCTTTACGCCAAGAACAGCAGCAAAATTTTATGGTACTCAGAATAAAGTAAATGAAATGTTTTTTTTAGCACAACTCAAAAATGATTCGTTAACAACAGAAAACGAGGACAATAATCTTCTTATTGAGGAAGAAATTATTAGTGATCAGTTAAAAAAAGTAACCATACAATATAAGGACAGCACAAAATATCAGATCGATAAAAGTTTTTATGTTCAAACCAATGAGTAAAAAAAATACAGTTAAAGCATTTTCTATAATAGAAGCAATTATCGGTATGGCGATAACGGCAATTATTATGGGAATTGTATTTGTCATTTTTTCGATTGTATCCGAAAGAATGTTAGACTATAAGAATCAAAATGCATTGGTTAACGATTTGAACCGATTAACTTATTGCATCAATAAAGATATTTTCGACAACGAAAAAATGACTGTTATAGACAATGAAGTAATCTTCAATGGATATTCAGGCGAAGTAGTAAAATATAATTTTCAGGATGACTACACTTTACGAAATCGTGAAGAATTTATAGATACTTTTAAAGTCAAATTAAAAGACATGATTATCGATTCGGTAAAAAGCGAAACCCAAAAAAAAGTCTTTTTAAAGTTAAAACTAAATGTAGAAGTTAACGAAAGAGAGATGGATTTAAATTTCTACAAACGAGTATATGCTAACGAATTGTTACAAAAAACAAAACAATAATGAGTTTAGATTTAAGCACCTATAAAACCGAAAAAACACCAAAAGCCGATTTCAAAATTGAAACTGGAAGTTTTCAGTTTTCTAAAAAGCTTTCGGATAAAAAGAAAGAAATTTTTTATCGTGAATTAGGCATGTTGCTAAAATCGGGTGTCGATTTCAAAAAAGCTTTAGAAATTTTGAGCAATCAATCTAGCAATAAGTTCGAAAAACAAATCATCATCGAAATTAAAGACAAAGTAGTCGAAGGACGAAGTATTTATGAATCGATGAGAGAAACCAATCAGTTTTCTGCATACGAATATTATAGCATACAAATAGGAGAAGAAACCAGAAAACTGGAAGAGGTCTTGGGCGAATTACAAAAATATTTCAATAGAAAAATCCAAATGAGACGTCAAATCATTTCGGTATTAACCTATCCAGCAATTGTAATGACAGTTACTATTTTGGTGCTTTATTTTATGTTGAATAAAGTAGTGCCCATGTTTAGTTCGGTATTTAAACAATTTGGAAGCGAATTACCCAAAAGCACACAAATCATTATAAAAATATCAAATCATTCAGGAACAATATTCGGAATCGTTTTTGGTCTGATAATAGGACTAGCCATTATGCATGCTTTGCTAAAAGAAAAACAAAGCTATCGTGCTATTACAACAAAAATGATGCTTAAGATTCCGTACTTCGGGAGTTTAATACAAAAAATATACATTTCTCGTTTTTGCCAGTCGATGAAATTGCTTATTACATCAAAAACAACATTAATCAATTCCTTATCATTAACAAAAAAAATGATTGGTTTTTATCCTATCGAAATAGCTATCGAAACCATAAAAGAAGATATAACAAGAGGATCCTCATTAAACGAAAGTTTAAAAAAACATTCTGTTTTCGAAAACAAAATGGTCTCTATGGTCGAAGTAGCCGAACAAGTAAACCAATTAGATATTATGTTCGACCGATTGACCGAACAATACAATGAAGAAATTAGCCATCAAACAAAAATGATTGGTGTCATTCTAGAACCTATGATTATCATAGTTATTGGCGTAATTGTGGGCGTAATTATGATTTCTATGTATGCGCCAATGTTCGACTTGAGTAAAATTATAAAAAATTAGTAATCATATCATTAGTATTTGTATTTTTGCGAGCGTTTAAATAAAAAGATATGTCAAACAAGATGAAAAAGTATTTAGATAGTATTAAAAAAGCATCAGTCAAGGCTTATTCTCTAACTGAGATTCTAATTGTGTTGTGCATCATAGGGATATTATTGCTTATGGTATTACCCAATCAGACTTCTGTTATTGGTCAAGCCAAAGCAATTGAAGCACAAGCCATGCTAAATCAGGTATATGGTTTAGAGAAAAGTTATTTTTACCGTCATTCAAAATATTCCAATAACTTCGAAGAAATAGGTTTCGAACAAGAAGCAACTGTCGACGAAGGTGGTCAAGCGGTTTATAAAATAGAAATTATCGAAGCTTCGAGCGATTCTTTTTCTGCCAGAGCAACTGCCACTTCCGATTTAGACAGTGACGGAAGTTTTAATACTTGGGAAATAGACAGCAAAAAAATGTTAACCGAAGTAACTAAAGAATAAATTGAATTTAGCTAGTATAGGTTTGTTACTTTGTTTGCTCTTTGTGTTTTTCCAAGACTGGAAATACAGACACATTCATATTATCTTACCTATCGCTATTTTTGCCCTTTCTTTTTATTCAATACAGCAACAAAATAGTATTGCAATTAAAATAATAGGTTACAATACTATTTTTTTCTTAATCACGTTAAGTGTACTGACAATATATATGAGCATAAAAAACAAAAAATTTCTAAACCCTTTTCAAAACTATTTTGGTTTGGGTGATTTGTTGTTTTATATAGCTATTACACCTTTATTTTTACTTCAAAAATATATTTTATTTTTTATACTATCTATGGTTTTTGCTGTAGGAATGCAATTGGGTTTAAAGAAATTTATAAGACAAGAAACTGTTCCTTTAGCGGGTTTTTCAGCATTATTATTAATTATGGTAATTCTAAAAGATACTTTCTTGAATTTTCAAAAAATGACTATAATCTAATGACGAACGAAATTATAGTACTTCCCGAAAACCAACACAGTATTTCGAGCGACTTAGCGAATCATTACAGAATATTACCAAAAGTAGTCTCTAATGACACTTTAGAATTGTATGTAGACGATAGTCACAATACCCAAGATGCAAAAGACGAATTAGAACTTTTTCTAGGAAAAAACATTCTGTTTTCAGCTGTTGATGCAAGTGAAATAGAAAAAGGACTCTCATTATATTATAGGAAAGAGCGTCAAACTACTTCGAACAAATCATTAAATATTGACAAAGGCGACTTTCTGATAAATTTATTAGACGAAGCTAAATCTTTAAAAAGCAGTGATATCCATTTCGAAATTTACGAAGAATCTTCCCGTATTCGTTTCCGCATTGACGGTCAACTGATCGAACGTTATAAAGTAGAGAGAGAAAATTATCTTGAATTGGTAAACAAAATCAAGATAAAAGCCAAATTGAATATTACTGAAAAGCGATTACCACAAGACGGAAGAATAACAACCGAAGCTTTTGATATTAGGGTTTCTATTTTACCCACATTATTTGGAGAGAAAATCGTAATGCGTTTGTTAGGACAAGACGCTTCCGATATCGATTTGAATACATTGGGTTTTCAAAAAGAAGAATTAGACCATTATCTAGAAGCTGTAAAAAAGCCTAACGGAATCATTTTAATTAGTGGTCCAACGGGTTCTGGAAAAACAACCACATTGTATGCAACGCTAAGATTATTAAATGACAGTCGTAGAAATATAGTTACCGTCGAAGATCCTATCGAATACACTTTAAAAGGGATTAATCAAGTACAACTCAAAGAAGACATTGGTTTAACCTTTGCTTCGGCATTAAAATCATTTTTACGTCAAGATCCAGATGTTATTATGCTGGGAGAAATTCGTGATTCCGAAACAGCTTTAATGGCAATTCGAGCTTCGCTAACAGGACATTTAGTACTATCAACAATACACACCAATTCGGCAATAGGAACCATTTCAAGATTAATTGACATGGGCGTTCCATCGTATTTAATAGCCGAAACCTTAAATCTTTCAGTAGCGCAACGATTGGTTCGAAAACTGTGCGACAATTGCAAAAAGGAAGCTGAAGCTCACAAAGAAGATTTTCCGATAAATTTTCAATTTCCGTATGATATTACAAAATATTACAAGCATGTCGGTTGTAACAAATGTTATCATACAGGTTACAAAGGAAGAAGAGCAATATATGAAGTTTTGACGATAGACAATACCATTGCCGAAGCCATAAAACACAATACCATTACTAAATTGTTTAGTAATGATGAAAATTATAAATCACTGTCGGATAAAGCTTTTGATATTTTAGCCGAAGGCGAAACGTCACTAGAAGAAATATATTCTATTTTAATTAATATATAAATAATGTTTAAAAAAATCACCTACTTACTTTTAAGTATTCTATTCACAAGTTTTGCTTTTGCCCAGCAAGATGTTAATGAATTAGGAAGAAAACTGGATGAACTAGCAATACAAAAGAAAGGTATTAATGAAGTGCTGAAAATTGATGTTTCGGGATTATCACTACACGATTTTATTGCTTCTATTGCAGAAGAACACCAGTTAAATATTGATGTTGATACCGATTTAAATCAATCAGTAGTCAATAATTTCTTTGATGTTACAGTAAAAGATGTTTTCATTCATTTGGTTCAAAAATATGATTTAGAAGTGACTTTTATGAATAATATTATCACTTTCAAAAAAAGAGTAATAGTTAAAATTGTAGAAAAAAAATTAGCAAAGATCATTGATGTCGATTACAATCCGCAAAATGATTTTTTATCTGTTAAATTAGATAACGATTCGTTACCATCCGTAACTAAAGCTATTATTGACAAATCAGGCAAAAATTTAGTATTAGCTCCTGATGTAAAAACGTTAAAAGTATCTTCTTATATTTTAAATCGCCCTTTCGATCAAGTTATCGAAATGCTATCTAAATCAAATGATTTGATTGCGACCAAAGATGAAAACGGTTTTTATTATATCGAGAAAAATAAAGAAATAAATAATTCAAATATAGTTTCAAATAGTAGTACAACAAAAGGTAAAAAGGCTAAAGTAAGAAACGACGAACCAGGGTATTATGAAGTTGACCTCAATAAAACTGGATTTCTATCTGTAAAAGCGAATATTGCTGATGCTTCGGATTTATTGACAGAAGCTGCCGAAAAATTGCACATAAATTATTTCATGTACAACAAACCAGAAAATGAAAAAACGACACTTTCTGCAGATAGCATAACCTTTGACGAATTGTTAGACAACATTTTCAAAGGGAAAAAATACACGTACCTGAAACAAGATAATCTATATTTAATTGGAGAGCAAGCCACTGAGAGTCTGAGAGCAACAGAAATTATTCAGTTAGAAAATCGCTCTATAGAATCTGTTCTTTCTTCTTTACCAAAGATTTTTACCGAAAAATTAGAAATTAAAGAATTTATTGAGCTAAATGGGTTAATTGTTTCAGGTTCTAGAACAGCATTGGAAGAACTAAAAATTTATATCAAACAAATAGACAAAGTGGTTCCAATGGTTCAAATTGAGGTAATTATTGTACAATATAATAAGGAACATGGGGTACAAACCGGAATGAAAGCTGGTTTGGATAAGTTGAACAAACAACAAACTAGTGGCGTTTTATTTCCTACTTCAGAAGTAAATTTAAGCTCCTCATCAGTAAATAGCTTAATTAATGCTTTTAATGGTTTCGGAATTTTTAAATTGGGGAAAGTAACCGAAGCATTTTATGCGAACTTAAAAATACTAGAAACAAATTCGATTGTTAAAGTGGAATCTACTCCTAAAATCGCAACAATAAGTGGTCATGAAGCTAAATTATCTATTGGACAAACAACCTATTATTTTGAACAAACAAATAGATTGATAAACAACAATAATTCAAATAACGACATATTAAATTCAGGTGTTTGGAAACCAAACGAAGCTAATCTAAGTGTTAGTATTAAGCCTTTTGTATCTACAGATGAAAATGTTACCTTGACTATTTCTGTGGAAAAAAGTTCTTTCTTGCCTGGAGCTGCTGAAAATGCACCACTTGGAAAAGACACACAAAAATTTGAATCCCTAGTCAGAGTAAAAAACGGTGAGATGATCTTGTTAGGAGGATTAGATGAATTAAGAAAAGATGATTCTGGAACTGGAACACCTCTTTTGTCTAGAATACCAATTATAAAATGGTTTTTTAGTAGTAGAAAAAAAGGCAAAAGCAATAAAAAATTGCATCTTTTTATTAAACCAACTGTTGTATATTAATGATAACTTATTTATCTAAAATAATAAAAATCAACAATCTAAATGTGGTTGGCGTCATCAAAAAAGAAGATGGCGAGAGTTTCCATGTACTTACTATTAAGAAGAATGGTAATAAAATAGATATTGTATCCAAAAGAGCTTTTGATACTTTTGACGATTTAGCTACGAAGATAGATTTAAAATTGCCTGTACTTCTAGTTATTGAAGGTAAAGGCGTTTTAAATAAAGAAATTGACTTTAACAAAGAAGCAGATATCAATTGGCATAAAAACATCGATTTCAGGACTATTTACCATACTAGTTTTAAAAGTGGGAATAGTAATTTTATCAGTTTTTGTAGAAAAAATAGTATTGATGAAATTGTAGCAAAATTTAAAAAAGCTACTTTTCAAGTAATGGATATTTATATAGGTTCCTTTTTATCCGCTTTGTTACACCATGCAATAAATAAAGACACATTAGTTTCCGGAGATTTAATTTTAAGTTTTGAAAACGAAAAATTAGTTCGTTTTACGAAATCGGAAGAACAAATAAAAAAAGAAAAATATAATATTGGTTTAGATACCATTTCAAGTAATATTTTACCTCTTTACGGGGCTTTAATTCACTTTTTTATCCAACAAAAAGAAGTTTCAAAAACAAAAAATGAAGCTTTAAATGTAGAAGAGATTATTTATAAAAAAGCATTTAACACTTTTGGAATTGCCATGCTTGTTGGCTTTTTAGGGTCATTGTTAATCAGTTACTTTATGATTCAGTACTACGGGTCAAAAAATGCTGAATTGAATCTTAAAAATGTGTATTCAAATCAATCTTATCAAAAAATAGTAGATTTAGAAAAACAAAAGGAAAACAAACTCAATATTCTAAAAGAGTCAGGTTTCTTATCATCAAAATTTTTGACTTACTACGGATATGAATTAATAAAAAATACACCTAGTGATTTGTCATTAAACGAAGTAAATATAATTCCCGCAGGTAAAGAAATTAAGGCAAACAAAAAAATAACTTTTGATGCTAAAACTATTTTGGTAAAGGGAGAAACCTTCAACGAATCTTCAATAAATAATTGGATGGACGGATTGAAAAAAATGAATTGGATAAACAATTTTGAAATCATTAGTTTGAAGAAAGATAAAAAAAATAAGTCTCAATTTGAAGTAAAAATTACGATAAAAGATGTTTGAGCAATATTCCTATAAGAAAAAATGCATGGCTTTCGTCTTGTTTTTTGTAATGCTTTCTGTGACGGCATACAAAAGATCATTTAGTACATTGTTTCAAGTAATTGGTGAACATAAAATATTGTCTTCAAAAATTGATGAGCTAAATAAAAAAGCAAGTAATACCAATGGTCTTATGAGAGATGTTGCTTATTTAGATCAAATAATGGGTAAAGAAGGAACGACAAAGGAGATGATTCAGCAAGGAATTGTGAGCTTTGCATCAGAAAATCATGCTGGAGTTTCAATTCATGAGGTGCAACCGATTCATGTTTTTTCTGACGAAAATTATACAGCCATTACAAATCAATTAGATGTAACCGGAGGAGCCAATCAGCTTTTGCAATTGGGGTATGATTTTGAAAAAAGATTTGACCTTTCTAGAATTATAAGTATAAATTTTTATACCACTAAAAACAACAATAAATCAGAAGTTTTACACTTAAAAATGATATTTCAAAATTATGAAATAGCCAAGAAAACGAATCAACAATCAGAATAAATTTCGCTCTTGACTTTCCCATATGCCATAAATAATAAAAAATATAAATATGAAAAACATAAATAAAATAATCCTGTTAGCTTTTGCAATAACTGCATTTTCATGCGAAGATGTTTTAGAGGAGGATATTACAAATGATATTATTCAAATTATTTCACCTATTGAAGGTGAAGTAGTATCAAGTAATGTCGTTAATTTTCAATGGAACACCTTGAAAGGAGCAGATAAATATCGTGTGCAAGTTTACAATGCAAATCAAGCCGTTGTGTTAGATTCAATAGTAGAAAATAAAACGAATTTAACGCATCCTTTATTAGCTGGTGCGTAAAAATGGAGAGTAAGAGGAGAGAATTTCGGGTATCAGTCTACGTATTCTTTTCCAGTTAGTTTTTCTGTGGTTCAATCTACCGATTTAACAACTCAGCAAGTGGTACTTACAAGCCCTGTAAACGGTCTATATACAAATAGCACAAGCCTTACTTGCGCTTGGCAAGATTTAAATCCTGCGGATTATTATGAATTAGAATTGATTAATGTAACAGCAGGACAAACCATAGTGTACCAACAATCAAATATTACCAATACTTCAGTTACATTAAATAGCACGAGCTTAGTTCAAGAAGCGGAATACCAATGGAAAATAAAAGGGGTTAATACAACGAGTCAAACAGTATTTTCTTCAAGAAATTTCTTTATAGACAGAACGAACCCTAACCAATCACAAAATAGCTTACCACTTAACAACGCAACCCAAATTGCGAATCAGGCGATAACATTCAGTTGGACAGCACCTGCAGATACAGGAACTATTCAATCGCAAATTTCATATTCAATCGAATTTTCAAATACAAATACTTTTGGAACTATCATACAAACTTCTAACAGTACAACGACAACGGTTCAGCAAATATTTACAGCTGCGGGAGATTATTATTGGAGAGTAAAAGCGACTGATGCAGCTGGAAACAATAGTGTGTATAGTACTGCGTTTAAGTTTACAATAAATTAAAGATGTCTAAAAAAAGAATAAATATTGTGTTAATAATTTTGGTTTTGGGTCTATGGGGAACCGTGGGTTACAAATCTATGAGTCAATATTTTTTTTCTAATGAAGTTGCTTTAAGTGATATTCAATCAAATGCTACATTCAATTTTAGCCAGATTAAAAAAGACACATTTCATTTAGAAACAATTCAAAGAGATCCTTTTTTGAATAAAAGGAGTATTACTCCAAGTCAGAACCCAGTGGTAAAGAAAATCTACTCACAACCTAAAGTTCAAATTAAACCAATCGCCCAGCCCAAACCAATTATAAATTGGCCATCGGTTTCTTACTACGGATACATAAAATCTAAAGACAAAACAGAAGAACTAATCCTAGTAAAAATTGACAATGAGCTTCATAAATTAAGAAAAAATGCAACCGTTGATGGTCTAATTATTAAAAAAGTTTTCAATGATTCTATAGAAGTTGTATTTAATAAAGAAAAAAGAGTCATTAGAGTTGGCAATTAAAAACAATATTACTTATCGAAAATAAATCTAATAACAAGCAAGTCATTCTTCTGGCAGCAATAAACCCATTATGTCTCATTCAGCTGCACAAAATCCTCGTTTAGTCCAAGTATTCCTAAACTCAAATAGTTGTTTGCCTTATTTTACTAATTGCATTAATTAAGATTTAGAAACAATTTAAGTTTTCAATTTTAATCAACCTAAACCCCAATAAACACAAGTAACAATAGTATTTGTTCGAATCTCGGCGACTCCACAAAATAAATCCGAAATTCTTAGTAAAATAAGAGTTTCGGATTTTGTTTTACAAACATCTATACCACAAAAAAACTGTGTTATTACTAACACAGTTTTCTTTATTTATAAAATCATATAACTTTAGTTGATAATAATTTTCTTAGAAGCTTTTTTGCCTGCACTATCTACATTTAGCATATAAATACCCGAAGAAAGTGTACTAAAATTAAGTTCTTTATTAAATACTGAACCATTACTTGAAAATGTTTCGTTGTATATAGAACGACCTCTTAAATCATGTAAAGTGATATTAACTTTTTCTGAAGTTGATAAAACTAAATTGAATACACCATTTGATGGATTAGGATACACTCCGAAACTTTCAAATTGATTTTCAGTAGTTGATAATACTCCTTGAACTATGAAGTTATCAATAAAAACTCCTGTATTATTTGAGTTATCATCAGAAACAAAATTAAATCTAAACATAATATTAGATGCCGGTGTGGCGCCACCAAAACCAAATGGAGTCAAAGTATGAGAATAATTACGTTTATTACCATTTACACCCGTACCCCCTATTGGAGCTGTAGCATAAAGACCAGTCCATTGTTTACCTATACAGTTAAAACAAGATTCTGCAGTATTTGCTGCATCAGGCAATCTTGAACTATTATACCAGTTTGCATCAGCTGAAGTTCCTAAAACATTCCAATTTGCACCCGAATTTGTTGAATATTCAAAGTAAATTATATCCCAGTTGGATTCTAAATCAAAAGCCATATCAAAATTCACACTCGGATTAGACATATTAGTTAAGTCATAACATTGAGAAACCAAATATGAAGTAGTTTTGTCTGGATAATTACCAACTAATTTAGTTACATATCCCGCTGAATTTCCTGTAGCAACAGATGTAAGAGGCGTTTTATTAACAGTTCCTCTTTGCCAAACAGTATTTGCTTTTCCGTTTGAATCTATAGACACTAAAGCATCACTTGTATTAGAAAATGCATTAACCGTATTTACTGAACCGTTATTATTTACAGTAAGTATTGAAGTTTTAGTATTGTTTGTTGCATTTCCGTCGCTAATAATAGTTGTTGTTACACTCAAAATATGTGTTCCACGAGTTAAACCAGTTATCGTTAATGGATATACTTGTGTAGAGCAATTTGTTAAAGTACCAGTCCAAGTATTGTTTACAGCAGCACCACCATCTATAGTATATGATACTGTTACTGAAGTAATGTTAGCAGAACCTGCATTTTCAAAAACAAGTGATGCTGAATAAGGAGCACCGCAAGCAATACTAGAAGTTCCTGTAAGAGATTTAAGAGAAACATCATTTGTATAACCTACATAATCAGCACCTATATTTACTGCATACCATGATTTTGTAACCGCCTGAACTTCTGGACTACTAGCACAATAAAGCGAGTTCGCTACCGCAATAGTTGCATTTCGCATATCTGTATAAGTTGAGTTAGCTGTTAAGTAATCTCTTTCTGCTAAATAAGTAATTTGAGAAGATTTTTGCATCCCAATACCTGTTGTAGTTGTTATTCTTGTTGGAACAGCATTATTTGTCCAACTTGTTTTACCAATGGTAAGTAAATAAAACCAGTGGTTTAAAACGCCACTATTATTGTGTACACCGCAGTAATCATTTGCCCCAGCCTGCCCTGGACCTACAGGTGTACAAGCTACACCATCATCAGATGTTCCTGTCCAACTTATCCCTTTGTAAGTATCTGGGTTACCTTTACTTCTTGGCCAACTCATAGATCGTAAGCCGCCTGTAGTTATATCTTCACCTATTTTCCAGCTCGCTTGTGTACCTGGATTAGCTCCATCAGCTGGCATATTAAAATTACCATTTCTTGCCCACCATTCGATACAAGATCCCCATATATCAGACAATCCTTCATTCATAGCTCCAGAATGGTTTTGATAAGCAAGTCCAGCAGTGTATGTACATACAGCATGACCTATTTCATGACCACAAACATCTAATGCTGTTAAAACATTAAATGTATTTCCATCTCCATAAGTCATCCCAGTTCCATTCCAAAATGCATTGTCATAACCTAAACCACCTGCAACATCATCATAATGTACCCAAGATTTTATTTGTGCACCTGCATCATCATAACTATTTCTATTGTAAACTGTTGCCCACCAATCAAAAACTTTTTCAGCTCCCCAGTGTGCATCTAATGCTGCATTGTCTTTTGTTGCACTTGCAGCTGCATAATTTCCTGTTGTCCAACTTGTCGTTGCGTTTATAAAATCAGTAGTTGGATAAGTTGGTGTTTTTCCAGAATTATAAGTGCGAACACCATTACCTGTTATTCCATTCGTAGTACGGTTAGCTTCATATAAAATATAATTTGCTCCAGATAAATTTGACTCGATTGTTTTTGTTCCACTATAACGGGTTGCGGCCGTACTAGCAATTAGAGCTGTACTAATGGTCTTTTGGTCTAGTTTATCAGTTGTCCCTAATAAAATAGCTTCACCAATTTTTGCTTTAGCTTCCTCTGCTCTAGCATTCATACTAGGGCTAGATATTGTACTTTGAGCGTGTTTAATAATTGGGTTTCTATATAATATTTCGCCTGTATGTGCATCTACAAATACTTCATCTCTAGATAAAGGTGCTGTAGCATAAAGATCATATTTGTAAGCCAAACAAATTTTTCCAGAATTAACCATAGGGAAAATAACTAGTTCACCTGTTGGTTTCGCGTAATCCATTGAATTAGCACCTACTGTGTCTTCCCACAAATATTTTTGTGCTCCAATAAAGTTTGTTGCTTTATTAAATCCTTCAGTTGCAGATAAAGTTGGTTTTATGTTTAGGTTTTTTGCATCATACAATTCTCCATTTACAGTTTCCACACGACCTTCACGAGAATGTGTAATAACCGTTCCGAATTCAACTTTTAATCCTTTGTAGAATTGTTGATGACGTTGGTGTGTTAAACCAGATGCATCAGATGTCTCAGATTTTGCTTCAAAAACATTGTTTTTATCTAAATCATATTTCTTACCAAATTCTACAATTGCATTTTCTTTAGTTAAATTATTTTCTAATTTAATAGTTTTTTGGTAGGCATTATCAGAGTTGTATTTTTTGCCATCTTGGGCAAAAACACCTGATGCAAACAACGTCATTAATGACAATGACAGTATGTAATTGTTTTTCATTATTAGGTTTTTTTTTAAGTAGTTTGATGCAATAGTATGAAAAAAAAGCAAAATAAGATAATTTTTTCTTAATTTTTTCTTAACACTAAACAATAGTTAATTATATCTAAACAAACGCTTTATGCTCTAAAAGCATTATGAAAATATTAATTCTAGATAATTTATTAAATATAAGTTTCCGTAGTTTTATTCAATAAAAAAATATCTATAGCTATTATAAACATAATTTTAAACAGTTTTGAAAACCATTCAATTTTTTATCTTTGAAGAAAAAATGAATTATAATGACATCATTGGTACAATAGGAGTTTCAATTGTTTTAGTTGCCTATTTCCTCAATATATTTGGAATGATTCCCAAAGAAGGTATTTTATTCTTTATCTTAAATATTATAGGAGCGACTATTGCTTGTTATGCATCAATACTCATCAATTATAAACCGTTTGTCATACTCGAAGGCACTTGGGCATTTGTTAGTTTTTTGGGATTAATTAAAAACTTAAAAAAATAATATTCTTATGGAAAACTCTTTTTTAATACAAAAATTCTATACCGCTTTTGCCAATTTTAATGCAGAAGAAATGGCAAATTGTTATTATAAAGAAATTATTTTTGAAGATCCAGCTTTCGGAAAATTAAATCAAAAAGAAGAAACCTCGATGTGGAAAATGCTTTTAGAAAGAAGCAAAGGAAACTTAAAAATTGAATTTTCTGATGTCGTTACTTTTGAAAAATCTGGTTCAGCAAATTGGATTGCTACTTATATTTTTAGTCAAACCAACCGAAAAGTTGTGAATATTATTGATGCAAAATTTGAATTTGAAGACGGATTAATTGTCAAACATACTGATCATTTTGACTTCTACAAATGGACAAAACAAGCACTTGGACTAAAAGGTTATTTGTTAGGATGGTCAAATTTTATGCGAAATAAAGTACGACAAAAATCCAAGAAATTACTCCAAAATTACATGCAAAAACATACTTAAATTTCATTAAAAATTTGTTTTCATTTCAAAAAATCATCAATTTCAATAGCCCATTTTAAGTTTGGATTGTAAAACAATTGACCGTTTTTTACTTCCAACGGACAATCAAAATTATTCGTAAAAAGACCTCCAGTACCCAAACCTTGAGGCATCAAATTTTGCTTCAAAAAGGTAAATTGAGCAATGGCATTTAATCCTATATTCGACTCTAAAGCTGAAGTAATCCACCAACCAATATTGTGCTTTTCGGCTAACGAAATCCACTCATTTGTTCCTCGAAATCCACCTATAAAACTAGGCTTCAAAATAATGTATTTTGGCTTAATTTTAAGCAACAGATCTTCTTTTTCTTGGTAAGAAAACACGCCAATTAGTTCTTCGTCGAGCGCAATGTCAATTTTACTATTTTTACACAATTCTGACATACTGTCAGTATGGTTTTTTTGTATTGGCTGTTCGATACTATGCAATTGATAACCAGATATTTTATTTAATTTATTTAAAGCATCAAATTCGCTAAAAGCACCATTAGCATCTACCCGGATTTCTATTTGTTGTGGAGTAAAATTTTGACGAATAAAGTGTAATAATTCTAATTCTTTATCAAAATCTATTGCTCCAATTTTAAGTTTTATACACTTAAATCCTTGTGTTATTTTTTCTTCAATTTGTCGCTTCATTTCTTGCGCCTCACCCATCCAAATTAAACCATTAATCGTAATGCTTTTTTCGCCTAAAGTAAATACAGAAGGAAACAACAAAAAAGGAGTTTCTGAAGCCAGTGATTGAAACGCCATTTCGACTCCAAACTGAATCGAAGGGAATTCAATTAAAGCTTCCCAAAGTTGGTTTTCACCCAAATGAATATTATTACAAACCCATTGTAATTTGACTTCATAATCCGGTCGGTCATCAGCGCTTAACCCTCTCAAAATGCCACACTCGCCTATGCCTTTTTTTCCATCCT
>NZ_JAYURN010000060.1:0-5236 GCF_043756175.1 Flavobacterium sp. | reverse complement strand
ATAATATTTTATTGTAGTTAACAAATTTATTTTTTTTCATATACTCAACAGTTTCAAATACAGATATAATACCTAATATAATATAGGAACTTATAATCATAAAACTGTACAGAAAAAATAAAAAATGAATAAGAAACGTCATGTTTGGTATTTAAAAAGGAGTTAATTTGATTCTATATATTTTACAATTCTAACAAATTCAGGTTCTACTGTCAAATTCTTAAAACGGTTAAACTCTTCAATATTTAAGTTTCTTAAAATTTTTAGCGCTGAGAATTTGATTTCAAAATTTGTATTGAGAATATGTTCCATTACAAAGGGTTTATCTGTCATTTCATATAGATTTTCCATCATCTCAAAAAAAGCAATTTGTCCTTCTAAAGTAAGTTTTTTAAATTTATTTTTTAAAATTGTTTTTGCATCAATAATATTTAAATAGCTTAAAAGGTGAATGACCTCAATTCTTATTTTTATATTTTTATGGTCCAAAAGTGCTATTAATTCATCTTTGACGCCATATTGATTGTAGATTTTTGCAAGTTTTAATGCGAAAAACACAACTGATTCATTAGATGATTTTAACCATAAATTGATGCTTGTAACCCGTTGATTACTGTGTAATTTAAGTACTTCTAATAATTGAATCTGATCCCATTCAGATATTGGGGTTGTAATGTTATTTAAAAAATCAAGGCCTTCAAAATGAAATAGATTGACTAAGTACAATTGCATAGCACTACGCACTTCTGTTTTGGGATGGTTTATATGGACTTTAACCTGGCCTTGAACTTCTTTTACATGAAAAAGTGTAAGTTCTCTAATTCCGTCAGCTATAATATTCCATTTTCTACTTTTTAATTTAGATAAAGAATAATCTAAAAGTCCGGTTTGAATGTATAATCTATGAAGAGATTCAGCCATTTCTCCGGAGATTTCATAACTTAATTTTAGTAATGTCGAGATTAAAATATTTCTTCTGAACGTTTCAGAGATATTTACTTTTAATTGGTCAATAATTGATTGTTGCTCGGAACTGATTTTATCTGTTTCATCTCCAGCATACAAATAATTTATTACCAAAGTTTCATATTCTTTTTCTATTTTATTTTTTAATTTTTCATTTGCTCTTAGAAAGCTCCTTAGGTATTTCAGATATATGGTTATGATAATAATAAAAAAAATTATTGTCATAATAAAGGCCCAAACTACTTGGATTATTAAAGGAGATTTTTCAAAATTTTCAATAAAATAGTTATATTCTAACATATTATTTAAGGGGACTTTTATATTTTAAATATTAGCGTAAAATCTTTTTTACCCTATTGACTAATTCATTAGGACTAAAAGGTTTGCTCATGAAATCTGTGGCTCCTAATTTGAACGCTTTAAGTACTATTTCTTCCTGTCCAGACGCTGAAAACACAATGATAGGCGTTTGATTGTTTAATTTGTTTCTAACATGACTTATGACTTCTAGTCCGCTTATATAAGGCATCATAATGTCAGTTAATATTAATTCTGGATTATGTTCTTCAATTAATTCAATTGTTTCTTTTCCATTTTCTGCTATAAGAAGTGTATATCCCTCTTTTTCTAATCTAAATTTAAGTAACATCGAAAGCATTGAATTATCTTCTGCGAGTACAATTTTTTTCATATTTACTTATTGTGTAATGATATTCTTTCTATAGCTGCTAACATAAAAATTGTAATTATTGAGTCAGACGTTGCAAACTGTACGCCTATTTTTTTTTGTAATTTTTCCAATTGTAATGCGGAGGACATTGATTGAATGTATATTTTTTAATTATTAAAATTTAAAACAGACACTTTTTAGTTTCGCCTCATAGCTAAATTTTGATTTTAAATTTTTAAATTGCTCCATCCATATTATCTACGTAATAGCATCTATATTGGTTTTACAAAAATGTTTTTTTTAAATAAGTATGATGTGCAAAACTTTCGAGAGCTATTGATCCGGAAAAATAAATTCCTTTTATGAAATTATAGCTGTTTAAATTATTTTCTTGACAGATACTTTTTTTTAAAGATCTAATTTGTATACTAATATTTTGAATGTATTGGTTGGTTTTTTTTTCTGCAGTGTTAGTAGGGACTGCGATAATTTCTTTTCCAGTTTTGTAGCTGTTGATTAGCAATTGAAGCTGACTACGTAGAATTAAAATAAAAAGAAAGGGTGCTGTGAAATAAAAAAATAGTGTTCTTGTATTTGTGGTACGAAGAGCCTTGTTAAATAAAATAATCCAACGATTATTACTATTTATTTTAGACGTTATTTCATTTGTAAAACAATTACTGTTTCTATTAGAAATACTTAAGTAGGTTCTCATTCTTTAGGGGCATTTATTTAAATAGTCAAATAGTAACTTCCAGATCTTTAAAATCAAAAAAAATCACTCAACTAGTAGGGGGGCAAATGTATACATAATTACAGACATTAACTATTATTATGTGTTAAAACCCTTCAAATACGCCTAATCCAAATAAAGCAAAATCGTATTTAACAGGGTCAGCAGAATCTAATATTCTTAGTTGTAAATCCAATTCTGCTAGCGCTTTACCGTCGTTTTGTTTTCTGGTCAGCAGACCTAATTTTCGAGCAACATTTCCGGAATGAACATCCAGAGGACAGGATAAAGCAGCAGGAGAGATGCTTTTCCAAATTCCTAAATCAACGCCTTTATTGTCTTGCCGAATCATCCACCTTAAGTACATGTTAATTCGTTTAGCGGCCGAATTACTCAAAGGGTCTGAAATATGTTTTTGCGTTCTGTACTGATGTGGGATTTCAAAGAATATTTTTTTGAATTCATGAATACCTCTTTGGGTTGATGCTGTCGCAATTCCTTGAGATTGATCTTGGGTGAAAACAGTTTCTAAACCTCCATGAACTTTATAAATATGTTTTAAACTTCTAATAAAACTGGCAAAATCCTGTCCGTTAAAAGTTCTATGAACGAAAGTTTCTAGTCGTTGCAAATCATTTTCGGTATGTGACATAACAAAATCATAAGGTGCATTTCCCATCAAATCCATCATTCGATGTGAATTTTTGATAATCATTTTGCGATTTCCCCAGGCTATTGTTGCGCTAAGAAAACCGGCAATCTCAATGTCTTCCTTTATAGAAAACAAATGCGGAATTTGTACTGGATCACTCTCTATGAAATCAAAATTATTGTATTGAATGACTTTTTCGTCCAGAAAATCTTTTAGTTCAGAAGGATTCATTTTTTTTGTGTCAAGTTTAAGGCTTAAAACGGTTCTTGTTTCAAATAAACTTTAAACCTGAAATTTTAAACTTTCTAATTACTAATCAATCCGTCTACCATTATTAGTTTCCGGTCGGCCATATTTGCTAATTCCTCGTTATGAGTCACGATCACAAAAGTTTGCCCTAATTCATCTCTTAATTTAAAAAATAGCTGATGTAGATTCTCCGCAGATGCAGTATCTAAATTTCCCGAAGGCTCATCGGCAAAAATGATTGCTGGTTTGTTGATCAGTGCTCTTGCAACAGCAACGCGTTGTTGTTCTCCTCCTGAAAGCTCGTTAGGTTTGTGATTCATTCGATGAGAAAGACCAAGATAGGTTAACAGCTTTTCAGCTTCAATCTCCGTTTCTTGTTTGGATTTATTGGCAATGAATGCAGGAATACAAACGTTTTCCAGTGCCGTAAATTCAGGAAGTAATTGATGAAATTGGAAGATGAAACCTAAATTTAAGTTTCTGAATTTGGACAAAGTTTTATCATTCATCGTCAGAATATCTTCATCATTGATTCGTAATTCTATTTCATTTTCAACTGTAGGTTTGTCGAGCGTTCCAAGAATTTGCAATAGCGTCGTTTTTCCCGCTCCCGAAGCACCCACGATAGAAACAATTTCTCCTTTTTTTATGTGTAAGTCAACCCCTTTCAAGACATGAAGTTGATCGTAATATTTATGCAAATTTTTGGCATGTATCATTTTGAAACTATTTTCACAAAGAAACAAAGATTTTAGTGATTATTAAGTGGATGCAATAGATATTTCCTTTCGACAAATTATAAACTTTAGTTAATATGGAATAATCAGTTTCAATTATTAGGCTAAATTTGATTTTTAAACTTTTTTTATCCAAAGGGAGACAACAGAGTCTTTTTGTGAAAAATTAGAAAAACTATAAATATGGAATTACAAAACGAATTAGAAGTTGCTACGTTTGCCGGAGGTTGTTTTTGGTGTACCGAAGCCGTTTTTTTAGAATTAAATGGAGTAAATAAAGTAGTTTCCGGATATATAGGAGGAAAAACAATTAATCCAACATATAAGGACATTTGCAATGGTGATACTGGTCATGCGGAAGCAATTCAAATCACTTTTGATCCAAATATCATAGCCTTTGGAGAATTACTGGAAATATTTTTTGCAACACATGATCCAACGACATTAAATCGTCAAGGAAATGATATTGGTACACAATACAGAAGTGAAATTTTTTATAATAACGAAGCGCAAAAGCGATTAGCAGAAGAATACATCGCTTTGATGATTAAAGAAAATACTTTTGGGAAACCAATAGTAACAAAGATTTCAGCGGCGTCAAAATTCTACGAAGCAGAAGACTATCATCAAAATTATTACAACCAAAATAAAGTGCAAGGGTATTGCAGTTATATTATTACACCAAAAATTGAAAAATTGCAAAAAGTGTATAAAGATAAACTCAAAAAATAATTGGCATTAGATTTGTGTATTTTAATCAAAAGAAATTTAATAAAATATGGAAGCAATACCAATAGATAGAACGGATAATAAAAAAAGAAATCTTATTCTGGGAATACTATTCGATGCAATAGGAATGTTGTCGTTTACTGTTCCTTTCATCGGAGAATTCTCTGATGTTGTTTGGGCTCCTATCGCAGGTTATCTGATGACAATGATGTACAAAGGAACCGTAGGGAAGGTGGGAGGAGTATTTACTTTTCTGGAAGAGATATTACCATTTTCTGATTTTATTCCGTCATTTACATTGACTTGGATTTACAATTATTTAATAAAAAGCAAAAACGCCCAGTAATTGAGGCGTTTTTTTATTCTTTAAATAGAAATCCAAACCCCATTCTTTTTAGCATTTTTTTCTCAAATGCCCAAAAGAATTTAAATTGTCCAAAAACAAATCCTATTAAGACTAAAAGTACTTGATATAAAGGAAAAATTAGAAGCAGTCGAAC
>NZ_JAYURN010000059.1:0-15851 GCF_043756175.1 Flavobacterium sp. | reverse complement strand
TTCCAGTGTTTGTAACATCTCCGTGTTTAGCGAAAATTTCTTCTTTAATCTCTTTAGTTAAATACATTCCAATATTTGTTTAATGATTTTTATGTATGAATTCCGTTTCTCGGATTCGAGTGCAAAAGTACACTTTATTTTTGAAGTACCAATATTTTTGTTTACTATTTAGAGTTGGCAATATTCTTAATCATTCCATCAAAAATAAAAAAATGAAAAGGAATCATACTATACCAATACACTCGGCCTAGAATTCCTTTTGGTCTAAAGGTTGCAATTTGATGCAGGATATTATCTTCATCAATTCGGAATTCTAGCCAAGCCTCACCAGGAACTCGCATTTCGGCAAAAAGAAGCAATCTTTTTTCTTCTTTATTAGCTAGTAAAACTCGCCAAAAATCTAGTGAATCTCCGTTGTCTAAATGTGTTGGACTTGTTCTGCCACGTCGTAAGCCAACTCCTCCGAAAAGTTTATCTATAAACCCTCTTAATTTCCACATCCAATTTCCATAATACCAACCTTTATCTCCCCCAATTGACCATATGTTTTCAAGAACTTGTTCTGAATCAGTAATTTTAATTTTTTTACTGTCCTTTAAACATCCAAAATTGGGTACTTGTATATAGTTAGAAAAATTGTTTTTGAATTCACTACTAGACAAACTATCTTTCCAACTAGAAATCACTAAGTTTTGTTCTATTTTTTCAAATGCTAATTTTATCGCATCAACATAAGAGATGGTTTTTATATTGAGTATTTTTTGTAATCTATTGTCGCTACAAATCACTTCAACCTTCATACTATCAACTAAATTCGTAGCTAACTTATATGATGTAGAAGTTACAAAATAAAGCCAATACGAAGAAAGTTTTGGTGTCATAACAGGAATTGTCCAAATAGCTAGTTTGATTTGTCGTGTTTTGGCATATAATTGCATCATTTGCTTGTAGGTAATAACATTAGGGCCACCAATGTCAAATGATTCATTAAAGCATTCTTTTTTATTTTGAACTCCAATTAAAAATTGAATTACATCTCGAATGGCTATGGGTTGTGTTTTGGTTAATACCCATTTTGGCGTTATCATTAAAGGTAGCTTTTCGCATAAATCTCTTATTATTTCAAAAGAAGAACTTCCAGAGCCTACAATTATTCCGGCTTTAAGTACGGTAAGTTTTGGCAGACCTGAGTTTAATATTTTTTCTACATTATTTCTAGAGAGCATGTGCTTGGAAAGGTTAGGGTCATTAACAATTCCGCTCAAATATATCACTTGTTTAATGTTCATGTGATTGGAATATTTGTTAAAATTTTGCGCAGCAATAGCTTCCATTTTATCAAATGAACTGGTTGAGCTTGACATTGAATGAATTAAAAAATAACTAATATCAATTCCTTCTGGACATTTTTTAAAATCTACATCATCTAGAAAATCTACTTCCCAAATGCTAACTCTATTTAAAGTAGTTTCATCTAGTCCCAATCGAGTTTTATCGCGAACACAACAAACTACTTCATGACCTTGCCTCAATAATTCTGGTAACAAACGTTTTCCAATATAACCATTTGCTCCTGTTAATAGAATTTTCATAGTATAAAAGTTTTAGTTTATTAAAGCCATAATTTTCTAAATTCCTTATTTTTATCATATTCACTGGCTTGTTTTTCAATATTAAAATAGCGGTGTCCTCTTGGATCATTGCCAACGCCAGCCAAATATGCCCAGTTCCCCCAATTGCTACAAACATCATAATCTATCAATTGTTCTTCAAAATAGGCAGCGCCTAATCGCCAGTCCATATTAAGTTCATTACAAAAAAAACTGGCTACATTTTGTCGTCCACGATTACTCATAAAACCAGTAAGTTTCAATTCGAGCATATTAGCATTTATAAAATCGGAAGTAGTTTTACCATTTATCCACTGAGATAGCAATTTATTATTTAATGATTTTGAATTTATTTTTTCGGTTTTTATACCAGGATACAAGAAAAACTTGGTTTGGTGTTTTTTGAACATAAATCTAAAGAAATCGCGCCAAAGCAATTCGAAAACTAACCAATATGTTGATTCGTTTGCGCCAAATTGCAATTCATATTTTTTAATTTCATTGTAAATAAATCTAGGAGAAATACAGCCCAAAGACAACCAAGAAGAAAATTTAGATGAATAATCTGCTCCAATCATTCCGTTTCGAGTTTCTTTATAAATAGAAAGGTTTTTTGTTTCAAAAAAATAATGGTTTAATCTATTCATTGCTTCAGTTTCGCCTCCTTTGAATTTAATGGCAGTACGAGAATCGATTGCGGAAAATTCTAAATCTAATGTTTTTAAAGTTGGCAAATTTAGAGATGGAATTGATGGCGAATTTATTTTTACAGGTTTCTTGAAAACAGCTCTAATTGTAGCATCTTGTTCGGTTTTTTTTCTAAAATTGGTAAAAACATCCGGAATGTTTTTTATAGAAAAAGGTAAATCTTCAGCATGATATAATGTGCTGGTGCTAAAAGTTTCTAGTTCGCAACGCAATTTAAATAATTCGTCTTGAACTAATTTTTCGGTTCTTTTTTCTTCGTAAGCGACTTCGCGTTTGGCAAAAACTTTTTGAACTTTATATTCTTGTACAATTTTCGGAATTTCAATATCTGGTTTTCCTTTTACGATGAGTAATCCAGAACCTAATTTTCTTAAAGTCGTATCTAAATCTTGTAATGCTTCTATTAAAAACTGTGTTCTAAAACTTCCCGTTTTTTTAAATCCATAAGAAGTCGTTTCAAAATGCGAATCATCAAAACAATAGACAGGAATTACTTCTTGACTTTGAGAAATAGCTTTGACTAAAGTTTCGTTATCTTCTATTCTTAAGTCGGTTTTAAACCAAACTAATGCTGTTTTTATCATAACTCATTGATGTTTTTTAGATAATAATCCGCTTGTTGCAATAAGGCAGCTTTATCATCGGGTTTCATTTTGCGCCAAACGTTGTACATCATTCCAATTCTAGGGTTTTTTCCTAATTTATCTTCATTTTTATCGTAGAAATTCCAATATAAACTATTAAAAGGACAGGCTTTTTCTCCTGTTTTCACTGCTTTTTTATAGAAACAACTTCCGCAATAATGACTCATTTTATCTATATACGAAGCAGAACTAACATATGGTTTAGTGCCAACAATTCCGCCATCGGCAAACTGACTCATACCACGCGTATTGGTGATTTCAACCCATTCAATCGCATCAATATAAATGCCTAAATACCAAGCGTCCACTTCATCAGGATGCACTCCGGCTAAAAGCGCGAAATTTCCAGTCACCATCAAACGTTGAATGTGATGGGCGTAAGCGTAATTTAAAGATTGATTGATGGCATCTTTCAGGCAATTCATTTTTGTTTTTCCTGTCCAAAACCAATCCGGTAAATTGTTTTCATGGTTGAAATAATTCATCGTAGCATATTCTGGCATTTTGTTCCAATAAATGCCTCGCATATATTCGCGCCAGCCAATAATTTGTCGAACGAAACCTTCCAATTGATTGTATGCAATTTCGTCAGGTCGACTTTCCCATTCTTGAATGGCTCTATTAATGACTTCTAATGGAGAAATTAATTTTACATTCATCGAAAAAGAAATTCTGGAATGATAAAGTGACCATTCGTTAGGCGTCATCGCATCTTGATAACTTCCGAAAAGCGCTAAACATTCTGTCACAAAAAAGTCTAATAATTCTAAAGATTCCGATCTTGTTGTGGGCCAAACGAAGTTTTTGGCATCGATTGTTCCAATAGTTTTTATGTTTGTTTTTTGAATTTCTGACACAATTTCCGAAACATCTGTATTAAAAACTAGAGGAGAAGTCGGTTTATGATCTTTGGGTAATTTTTTTCTGTTTTCGCCGTCGTAATTCCATTTTCCTGTTAGCGGTTTGTCGCCTTGCATTAAAATGTGGTGTTTTTTTCGCATCATGTGATAGAAACTTTCCATCAAGAATGTTTTTTTACCTTCGAAAAAATCGCCAAGTTCACTTCTAGAACTCATAAAATGTTCCGAATCTACAACGGAAGAAGAAATAGAAAGGGTTTGACAAAAGTTTTTCAATACTTCATCCAAACGATATTCATCTGGAAATTGGTATTCGAAATTGGTGAAATTTTCTTTGTCAAATAACTGTTTTATGTTTTTATCAAACGCTTGTAAGTTGTTTTCGTCATTTAGTTGATAATAAATAACCTGATGGTTTTTCGATTGCAGTTCAGAAGCGAAATTTCGCATAGCGGAAAAAAACCCGACTATTTTTTGAATATGATGCGTGGCATAATCGGTTTCAGAACGAATTTCCATTAACACATAAGTTGTGGATTCATCGATAGTTTGAAACCAAGAATGATTTAAGTTTAGTTGATCACCGAGAATTAATCTTACTGTTTTAGACATTTTATTTGTTGCTTCTACATTTATCACTACAATATTTTACTTCGTCCCAAACCTTTTCCCATTTTTTGCGCCAAGCGAAAGGTTTTTGACACACCAAACAAATTTTATTGGGTAGGTTTTCTTTTTTGACTCCTCGCATTATTCAAATTTTAATTTGTTTCTTTTCCATTCGATACCAACCGACGAACCATCTGCAATAAATACGCCTTCCGGTTCCGTTTTGTTTAAAACAGCAAACGCTTTTCCGTACATATCTTCAAAATCACAAACAATTTTATGATCTATTACTTTTCTAGTTTTCCAGCTTGGATGTTGCAGTTTGTATTCTTCTGTTTTGTAATTATTAACTTTAGTATAACCAAAATAATGTTCGAAAATAAATTGTTCTAAACTATCTTTTTTCATACTTTCAGACTGGTTTGAAGAAGTTACAGCAATGCTATGCCACTTTTTTTCTGTTTCCCATTCAAACTTAATACTTTGCGTATCCTCAAATCTTTGTTTTGTATGTTTTGTTGGAACTACGGTATAATGTTCTTTGTATAATTTATTTGCAACCCAAGCTACAATTGGATATGGAATTGTCTCATTTATGAAGACTACTCCTCTTTTTGTGATGTTATTTTCTCTTTTAATCACATAAAAGCGCAAATTTATTTCTTCAAATGTTCCAAATTTCGGAATGGGTATGTTAAATATTTTTGTGTTTTTAAACATAAATCCAACCAAACTTACATAACATTTGTTGTTAAATAAATCTAATTCTACTCCATTTGGTAAAAATGGCAATAAAATATCTGGATTTATCTCATAATTTGCCATGATTATGTCCTCCCAATTTGCTTTTAAAAATAATGCCATTATTATGTTTTCTTTTTTGTTTTACGATTTGGGTTACTCACATGCTTTTTTAAAATTCGTTGCCCTTCTTGTTTTACTTCGTCTTTTTTTCTGAAACTCCAAACAATATTGCTAGCGTATTTTCTAGTTTCTTCAATGTTTACAATTGGAGCTGGATAATCTTTTCCAATTTTACAATTATAAAATTGTTGTTCCATGTCGTTCATTTTCCAAGGTTCATGTAGCAGTGAAACTGGAATATCGGCTAATTCAGGTAACCAATGTTTGATGAAAATTCCATCCGAGTCGTGTTCTTCTGAATTTTTTATCGGATTGTAAATTCGGATTGTATTGATTCCTGTTGTTCCTGATTGCATCTGGATTTGCGGGTAATGAATACCGGGTTCGTAATCTAAAAATTGTCGGGCTAAAAAATGTAGTTCCCGCCAATCTTGCCATAAATTAAACGTAAAAAAAGAAACAACCATCGCACGCATTCGGAAATTGATGTAACCTGTTGCTACTAAACATCTCATACAAGCATCGACAATTGGAACGCCTGTTTTGCCTTCTTGCCACGCTTTTATGTAGGTTTCATTTTTCGGTTTGATTAAACTATCATAAGCACGATTTGCGTTTTCAAATTCCATTTCGCATTCGTCTTCAAACTTTTGCATAAAATGGCAATGCCAATGTAATCGTGAGACGAAATTTAAAATCGCACGTTTGTTTTTCGAAGTTTCATAATGCTGATTGGTATATTGATAGATCATTCGCATGCTGATATTTCCGTAAGCCAAATAAGGTGATAATCGACTACACCCTTTTCGACTTAATGCTGGTTTTGAAATGTGTTTGCTGTAATTGACGTAACGTTCTTTAACGAAACTATCTAAATAGCGCCACGCTAAAGTTTCGCCTCCTTGCTGGAAATTTTTGTTAGGAATTGTAATTTCATCTGATAATTTTTCACCTTTCAAAGAATCATAAAAATCAGAATCTATTTCAATGGTTTTTAAATCTGATTCTTTTAGAATTTTCGGATTTGCTCGCATGACTAATTCCCAACGCTTGTCCCAATTTTGTCTCGATTTTAATTTTCTGATAACGCCATGCAGTTGAAATTCTTTCCAAATAATGTTATTTTTCTGGAAAAGTTCTTGCATCACAATATCTCTATCAAAAGTGATTTTATTACCAATTTCTTGATGTGAAAAAATAGTTTTTACTTCAAAATTTTTAAAAATTTCTGTAAAAACAAATTCCGCTTCGTTATGGAAATAATAAATTTTGTTGTTTGATGGATTTAATTTCTTTTGTAATTCTTGAATCGATTCGTAAATAAATCGCCAATGCCTTGTATCTGCATCGTCGTATTTCATCACCGAAGGTTCAAAAATATAAAGCAACAACAAAGGTAAGCCGGATTGATGTGCATGAAATAGTGCTTCGTTATCAATAATACGTAAGTCGCGCTTAAACCAAACAATATTTATGGCTTCCTTTATCAAAATTTATAGTAATGATGTGATTATTTTATCTGGTTTTGCATAACTCAATCTGTCTAATTTGATGGTTCTGTGATAACTATCCAAACCAGAACAGGTTATGGTTTTTGCTTTTTCTAAATCTAAAAATCCGTCTTCATTCAGGCAGTTTTGAGGAAAATAAACTTCTTTAATTTCTCCAATAATCATAATGGTATTATTGATGGTGATTTCTATTTTTTCTTTAAATTCAACGCCAAGCTGTATGTTGCTTTCTTTTACAAAAGGTGCTTTAAAATTATTTTTATATTCTGATTGTAATCCTGTTATATCAAATTCAGAAATATCAGAATCGTATCTAGCCGAAGTTTGATGTGCTTGTTTATAAATATTTTCGTTAATATGATTGATGGTATAAAAACCAGTTTCTAGAATATTTCTTAATGTATCACGTTCTGGCGGACTTGGACGAAAAACCACCGCAATTAATGGGGGATTAGCACCAATATGAAAAATAGAACTGAAAATTGCCAAATTAGTTTGCCCGTCATTGTTTGCAGTTCCTATCAACGAAACACTTTTGAAACCGCCCAAACTATTAATGAAATGAACCCGTTCTTGTTTTTTCATATTCATTATTTCTGTCGAAGAAATGTGTTTTTGCATTATAGTTTTGATTTTAAAGATAAGTAAATAACCTTTTCATTTTAAGCGAACAAGCCGTTTTTTTGATTTAATATTAACCACTTTTTGTCACTATTTAGTTTGAAAGTAGCAATATGCTCTTTGTTCCATTCTTGCGGAGAAATTAATGATAAAAAGTTAATTCCGTCATGACCAGTATACAAATGATAAATTTCGCCAATAACAGGTTCGAATGAAAATTTAGCATTGTATACCATATCATTCCACTCGTATTCTTCCATTAATTTTTGATATTGCTGTTTCAGTTCGTTAAACTTGTTTTCAAACTCTTTGTTCACATTATGGATGCCTCTATTTTTCCATGCGACAACATCATCTGTTTTAATTACTGGTGCACCAACAGTTGTTGCGTAAGGTAAAATGTTTGCGTTGTATCCATTTTCTTCAGAAAAAACTACATTATCAGGTATTTTATTTTCCATTTTTATCGCTTTGATATTTTATTATTAGAAATAGCTCTTTGCAATTTGCATTTAAAACGATCAATTCCTTCATTGCGTTTGGCAATATGCTTGGTTTTGCAATTCTCAACGCGCTTTCTCCAAAGTTTGTAACTTGAAAATTTTAATTCTTTTTTCATCAAAGCTTTTACATCAGCTTCGGCTAGACCAAATTGAAATTTTATAGCATCAAAAGGAGTTCGATCTTCCCATGCCATTTCTATAATTCTATCAATAGCTATATCGTCTAATTCTTTTTTTTGTGAAATGGGCATCATTTTTTTGTTTAATTAAAAATAAATAAAGTTAAACAAAATTAAGTAATTTAATTTGTAATTCAATTAAGTAATGGGAATAAAAAAATCCGTTACTAAAATTTTAGTAACGGATTTTTATAAATCAGCTTGTTTTTAAAAAAGACTAGCGATTTGTTCGTTTACAAATTCTAAAAAGCGTTCGTCTTTTTCTGTAAAAGGATCTAAAACATTAGAATCTATATCTATTTGACCAATGTTTTCTCCATTGACAAACAAAGGAACTACAATTTCCGATTTTACAGTAAAACTGCAAGCTATGTAATTATCCTGTGCTGCAACATCTGGAACAACAAAGTTTTCGTTTGAAACTGCGACTTGTCCGCAAATCCCTTTCCCGAAAGGTATTACAGTATGGTCAGTTTGCGCACCCACATATGGACCAAGATGTAAGGTTTTTGCTTCGTGATTGGCAAAATAAAAACCAACCCAAGTATAATAAGTTATATTTGCTTCTAACAATTCACAAACTTTCAATAATTTTTCATCTCTAGAAAGTGATTGGTTTGTCGTAATTTCAGTTACTTTTGGTTGTAGTGCTTCGAAAGTCATAATTTCTAATTTTATGTAAAAGTATTTAAAGCTGGTTTAAATTTTTATATAAATTTGTTAAAAATTTCATTTTGAAAAAATATTTTATTCAATACAAACCTTTTTTGCTTTTTCTAGGGAAATTTTTCTTGGCGTATTTTGTATTTACTCTTATTTATCGAATTTATATAGGAACTTCTTGTGATGATTGTATAGATGGAATAACTGAAAATGTTTCAGTATTAACAGAAAAATTGTCAAATTTAATAGGTGTAAAATTGTCAGTTGTTTATAATTATATGGATTATAATATTATTTACAATAACAAGATTACTGCTAAAATTATTGAAGGTTGTAATGCGATTAGCGTCATTATTTTATTCATATCGTTTGTAATTGCCTTTTCGGGAAAACTAAAACAAACTGTGCTTTTTATTTTGGTAGGAAGTTTATTTATTTACGTCCTAAATATATTGCGAATTATAATTTTAAGTGTTTTATTGTATTATTATCCAGCGCAAGAGCATATTTTGCATGGTGTGATTTTTCCGCTAATAATTTATGGAGCCGTCTTTATTTTGTGGGTAATTTGGGTTAATAAATTTTCGAAATATGTTGCAAAAGCTACTAAATAACAAATTGACGATCATTCAATTGATTTTTCTAATTGGATTATTAACATTAGTTCGTATTTTAGAAAATGAGTTGTTTTACGATCCATTTCTAGATTTTTTTAAAAATGAAAGCGCTTCAATTTATCCAGAAATAGAGTCTATCAATCTTTTTTTGAGTTTATTTTTAAGATATTTTGTCAATGCAATTATTTCATTGGTTATTTTATATGTCATCTTTAAAGATTTGAATTTGATTAGATTTTCATTAATTTTATATGTTTTAATTTTCGTTCTGTTGATGATTTTATTTTACATTGTTTTAAACTTTTTCGATGAAAGTCACAAAACAACACTTTTTTATATCCGAAGATTTATTATTCAGCCTATTTTTATTTTGCTTTTTATTCCAGCTTTTTATTTTCAAAAAGAAACAGAGAAAAAATAACAAATCATTGGCTTTTGTGGTTTAATTTATTACTTAACTTTGCAAAGTGAAAATTACAAAACATATCAGTATTTTATTAGCAACTCTACTATTGGTTTCCAGTGTTGGCTTGGCTTTTAACGTGCATTATTGTGGAGATGAGATTGATTCGGTTTCTATAAACAATCCGTTTTTTAATCAAAATTATGAAGATGATTGCTGCGGAATTGCAGAAAAAAAATCAAATTGTTGCAACGATAAAGTATATAAGTTTGATAAAAATTTAGACAATTCAATTGTTAAAATAGTCACATTTCAAATTGATTCTCCATTTATATTTCAAGATTGGAAGCCAGTTGTTTTTATTAAAAAAACTGTTTTAAAAAACTGTAAAGTATCTTTTTATACCTGTAATGCAAATGCACCGCCTATTTTTATGCAGAATTGCCAACTCATTTTCTACGCCTAGTTTTAATGTTTTTAACTCGAACTCATCGAATTTAAACATTAAATAATTTACAATGAAAAAAACAATTTTGTTTTTTGTTGTTTTATTCTCGTTTCCTGTTTTTGCACAAGACACTTTACAAGCTGTAAAAATAGAAGCAGGACGAAAAAAACTTCAAAAATCATTACTCAAAACAACCAATACAACGGTTTTGTCTGGTCAAGAATTACTTAAGGCAGCGTGTTGTAATCTTGCCGAAAGTTTCGAAACAAATCCATCAATCGATGTTAATTTTTCTGATGCTTTAACAGGGACCAAGCAAATAAAAATGCTTGGACTTACAAGTCCATATTTATTAATCTCTGAAGAGAATATTCCTTCTGTTCGTGGTGCTTCGCAAGCTTACGGATTGTCATTTACGCCTGGAACTTGGGTAGAAAGTATTCAGATTACAAAAGGTGCTGGAAGCGTAATTAATGGATACGAAAGTATTTCGGGACAAATAAATACTGAATTACTAAAGCCTATAAAAGATATTCCATTTTTTCTAAATGTATATGGTTCTTCCGATTCTAGAATGGAAATAAATACTCATTTGAATAAGAAGTTGTCAGACAAATGGGCAACTAGTTTATTCGTTCACGGAAATAATCGACTGTCTAAAAACGACATGAATAATGATGGTTTTTTGGATAATCCATTGGGAAATCAGATAAATATTCTGAACCGTTGGCAATATACAAATGCCGAAAAATGTTGGGTTAGTTTTTTGAATATCAGATACATGAATGACGAAAAACAAACAGGTCAAGTTAATTTTAATCCAAATACAGATAAATTAACGACCAGTTCTTGGGGATCGGAAATAAATACGCAACGTTTCGATTTTTCATCAAAAATTGGATACGTTTGGCCAGAAATGCCATACCAAAGCATCGGTTTTCAGAATGCTTATAATTCGCATAATCAAGAATCTTATTTTGGGTTGACACAATACAATATCAAGCAAAATAGCTTTTATTCGAACCTGATTTTCAATTCGATAATTAGCAATACGTTGAATAAATTTTCGACAGGACTAAATTTTACTTCCGATGAATACAAGGAATTTGTAAACATTACTGATTACAGTCGAAAAGACAATTCACTCGGTGCTTTTTTCGAATATACGTATGATAATACCGATAATTTTAGTATTATTCTTGGTGGAAGATTAGATTATCAGAACCGACTTGGATCTTTTGCAACGCCAAGACTTCATGCCAGATACAATCCTTGGGAAGGTGGTGTTTTGCGAATTTCTGCTGGAAGAGGAAAACGTTCTGCTAATATTTTTGCCGAAAACCAACAACTTTTCGGAAGTTCTAGAAGTTTTAATATTTTAGATACTAATGGCAAAATTTATGGATTGAATCCTGAAATTGCTTGGAATTATGGTGCGGGTTTTTTGCAGAAATTTAAGATTTTTACAAAAAGTGCAGATGTTTCTGTCGATTTTTATAGAACCAATTTTCAGAATCAAGTCGTTGTCGATTTATTTCAAAGTGCGCAACAAGTCGATTTTTACAATTTGAAAGGGAAATCATTTGCTAATAGTTTGCAATTCGAATTTAATTTAGAAATCATAAAACATTTAAATTTGAGAACGTCCTATAAATTTTATGATAATAAAACCGATTATAATTCGGGTAATTTTCAACGACCTTTGCAAGCGCAACAACGCTTTTTTGGAAACTTAGAATTTGAAACACACATTAAAAAAAAAGGGCGACAATGGAAATTTGATTACACTTTCAACTGGATTGGAAAACAACAATTGCCAAACACGACAACAAATCCTATTCAGGATAGATTATCTGATTTTTCTAAATCATATTCTTTAATGAATGCGCAAATTACAAGAACTTTTTCTTCAACATTCGAAATCTATATTGGTGGCGAAAATATGGGTAATTACAAACAGGAAAAAGCTATTTTAGGGACGGACAATCCTTTTGGAACAAGTTTTGATAGTAGTATTGTATATGCTCCAATTTTTGGACAAATGTATTATGCAGGTTTGCGATTTAAGATTAAATAGGTTTCAATAACAATGTTAAAAATGAATCTCAATAACAATTAAAAAAAAATGTAAAAATGAAGAATATAATTATAATACTAATGGTTTCTTTTCTTGGATTTTCTATGAATGCACAAGAAACTAAAAAGAACAAAAATGCCAAATATGCTATCGGGGTAAATGGCAATTGCGAACAATGTCAGAAACGAATTCAAAAAGCAGCTTTAGGCGTTTTGGGAGTAAAATCGGCAACTTGGAGTATAGAAACGCATCAGTTAAATCTTATTTTGAATGAAGAAAAAACCAGCGTTCTTGATTTGAAGAAAGCCATTGCAAAAGTAGGTCACGATACAGATGCTGTAAAAGCAACGGATAAAGATTACGATAATCTACATAGTTGTTGTAAATACGAACGATAAAAAAAAACTCCTTGAAAAAAATCAAGGAGTTTTTTTATAAATAAAATGTTAATGTGTGTTTAAAAAATGATTTGTTTTTTTAAATTCGCCACATGAAATTTTTGGCACAAATACTTTTATTCATTTTTATTTTTGCGCAATCGGCCCCTAGCATTATTTGCCTGATTGATAGTGATAATGATTTTTCTATTAGTATTGTTGAAGACGAAGAAAAATCTAAAGAAGAAAAGGAACTAAAATTAGAATTTATTTTTAATGATGTAAATTATGCTTCCTTTATTGAAGTAAAAGATTTTAAAAAAATTTCAGAGAGTTACCTTATTAAAGACTACAAAATATATACTTCTCTTGATATACTTCCGCCTAAGGTTTAAAATATTTTATTTTAGCTCAAATTAGTTTTTGAGTAAATTATTATTTTAAATTTTTTAAAGGAATTATGACAAAAAAAACAAATATTTTTGCCAACCTTAATTCAGATTTTCCAGCTGGGTTAGTGGTTTTTTTGGTAGCATTGCCCTTGTGTTTGGGTATTGCTTTAGCTTCTGGCGCACCATTATTTTCTGGAATAATTTCGGGTGTAGTAGGAGGTATAGTAGTGGGTTTTCTAAGTAAATCGCATATTTCTGTTTCTGGTCCAGCTGCAGGATTAACGGCTATCGTATTAGTAGCTATAACTGATTTGGGAGCTTTTGATGTGTTTTTAACCGCAGTTTTTCTCGCAGGATTATTGCAATTGGCACTTGGTTTCCTCAAAGCAGGAACTATTTCTAATTATTTTCCAACTAATGTTATTGAAGGAATGCTTGCCGGAATTGGTGTAATTATTTTCTTAAAACAAATTCCACACGCTGTAGGGTATGACAAAGATTATGAAGGAGATTTATCTTTTGTACAATCAGATGGAGAAAATACTTTTTCTGAGTTATTATCTGTTTTAGGAAGTATACAGCTGGGTGCAGTTATTATTACGGTAGTTTCGTTGGTAATTTTAATTTCTTGGAACAAAATTAGTTTTCTTAAAAATTTAAAATTGGTTCCAGCTGCGTTAATCGCCGTAATTGTTGGGATTGCGATGAATCAGTTATTTATTTATTCAGGAAGTAGTTTAGCAATTATGGGTGAACATTTAGTTTCTTTACCTGTTCCAACTACTTTTGATGATTTTAAGAACATAATTGTCACACCCGATTTTTCAGCAATTGCAAACAAACAAGTTTGGATTGTAGCTTTTACTATAGCCATTGTAGCTTCTATTGAAACTTTACTTTGTATAGAAGCAGCAGATAGAATGGATATACACAGACGTTATACAGATACTAATGTCGAACTAAAAGCACAAGGTATTGGTAACATTATAAGTTCACTATTAGGAGGCTTACCTATGACTTCTGTTGTGGTTAGAACTTCTGCAAATGCAAATGCAGGAGCGCAATCAAAAATGTCATCTATAATTCATGGTTTGTTGTTGCTAGTAAGTGCTTTAGCAATACCTTTCGTATTGAATAAAATTCCATTAGCAACATTAGCAGCAATACTATTACTTGTGGGTTATAAACTAGCAAATCCCAAAATTATCAAACACTTTTTCGAAAAAGGGAAATACCAATTTATTCCATTCATTTGTACTTTTTTAGCCGTTGTTTTTACCGATTTGCTAAAAGGTGTAGCTTTGGGAATTATTATAAGTGTCATTTTTATTTTGAAAGGAAATATGCAAAGAGCCTATGTGTTTAGGAAAGAAACTTTTCAAGATGGAGATGTAATACATATTGATTTGGCACAAGAAGTATCTTTTTTAAATAAAGCAGCGATTAAGTCGACTTTAGCTTCTATTCCAGAAAATTCAAAAGTCATAATTAATGCGTCAGACACAGTATATATTGCACACGATGTATTAGATTTGATAAAAGAATTTAAAAAAATAAAATCGAAAGAAGAAAATATAAAAGTTAAATTAGTTGGCTTCAAAAAAGCATACGATTTAGTAAATACTGGTGAAGAAGACAAACATGTTTTTGTAGAACAAAAAGTTTAAAAAGCACAATTCTAAATTCGAAATAATGAAATTAGTTTATATAAATATTCTTTTTATATGCTTTTTTAATCTTTCTTTTTCTCAAAAATCGGAAACGGGTAATTGGTTTATGTATTTTGGTAATCAAAAGATTAATCCAAAATGGAATTGGCATAATGAAGTTCAGTACAGAAATTACAATTTCATTGGCGATACCAATCAATTATTATTAAGAACAGGAATTGGATACAATCTAACAGAAGATAATAACAATCTTCTGTTAGGTTATGGTTTTATTAATACCCAAAAGTACATACCCAATTCTGAAGAAAAAACAGATTCAAACGAGCATAGGATTTACCAGCAGTTTATTACTAAACAAAAAATAGGACGCTTATTTATTAATCATAGATATAGAATTGAAGA
This sequence comes from Flavobacterium sp., assembly GCF_043756175.1. GTDB lineage: Bacteria > Bacteroidota > Bacteroidia > Flavobacteriales > Flavobacteriaceae > Flavobacterium. Next base: position 693 of record NZ_JAYURN010000059.1, on the reverse strand, counting down.
GCGTTTTATTAAAGCTAATTTTCAAATGCGTTTCCGATATTTGTTAGGAGTTAATATTCCTATAAACACTAAAACATTGGAAAAAAATACAATTTATTTATCTGCATACAATGAAATTTTTATAAATGCAGAGAGTCCAATATTTGACAGAAATCGCTTGTATGTCGCATTAGGTTATTATATCCATAAAAACAATAAAATCGAAACAGGGTTTATGGCACAAACACTCGAGAATTCTAATCGGAATCAGTTTCAAATAGCCATTTTTAATAATTTGCCTTTTTAAGAAATTTAAAATAAAAAATAATATACAATTATGAAAGCACATAATAGAGAATCACAAGAACAAATGACTCCACAAAGAGCATTGGAATTTTTAGAAGAGGGAAATAAAAGATTTGTAAACAATCTTAAAGCACATAGAGATTTATTAGAACAGGTAAATGCAACGGTTGATGGTCAGTGGCCATTTGCTACGATATTGAGTTGTATAGATAGTAGAACATCGGCAGAATTAATTTTCGACCAAGGACTTGGTGATGTATTCTCGGTTAGAATTGCAGGAAATATCGTAAATACCGACATTTTAGGAAGTATGGAATTCGCTTGTAAAGTAGCAGGTTCTAAGCTAATTGTAGTACTTGGTCATAGTAAATGTGGTGCTGTAAAAGGTGCTTGCGACCACGTAGAAAT
>NZ_JAYURN010000058.1:0-15991 GCF_043756175.1 Flavobacterium sp. | reverse complement strand
ATTCCAGCTTCAACTTTACCAACTAAATCTGCTCCGACATCGGCAGCTTTTGTGTAAATTCCACCACCAACTCTTGCGAATAATGCGATAGATTCTGCACCAAGTGAGAAACCAGCTAGAGTTTCTAAAACGATTGTCATGTCTTCGGTTGATGTCCAAGCACCACCCATAAACATATTATATAGTATGATGAAAAAACCTGTCAAACCAAGAACTGCTAATCCAGCAACTCCTAATCCCATAACTGTTCCACCACCAAAAGAGACTTTTAATGCTTGTGGCAAACTTGTACGAGCAGCTTGCGTAGTACGAACGTTAGTTTTGGTTGCAATTTTCATTCCCATATTTCCAGCCAATGCCGAGAAAAATGCTCCAATTATAAAGGCTACAACTATTAACCAATGTGTTGTTGCGCCAGGCAATAATGTCAAACCAAATAAAACAACACTTGCTCCGATAACGAAGAAAGTCAACAAACGGTATTCAGCTTTTAAAAAAGCCAAAGCTCCTTCATAAATATAATCTGAAATTTCTTTCATTTTACCGTCGCCAGCGTCTTGTTTTAACACCCAACTTTTTTTGATTGCCATAAAAATCAATCCGATGATTGCCATCACTATTGGCACATAAATCATTATTGTATTCATAAAATTATTATTGGTTAGTAATTTAGTTTTGGTAAATTTAACAAAAACAAACAAAAAAGCAACACTCTTTACAGAATGTTGCTTTTTTTATATTATTAGAAAAATTTATTTGATACTAAACAATCCCTCTGGTTTATTTTCGATAGCTTCAAAACGATCAGTACATTCTTTTATAATTGCACGAGCTTCGTTTACATCGCCCCAACCTTCAACGTCTACTTTCTTTTTTTCTAAATCTTTATACACTTGAAAAAAGTGTTCGATTTCTTTTAGCAAATGAGGATTTATGTCAGATAAATCGTTTAACGAATTCCAAATTGGATCTGAAACAGGTACACAAATTACTTTTTCGTCCGGTCCTTTGTCATCGGCCATATGGAAAACACCAATAGGTTTTACTTCTATTACACAACCAGGAAAAGTTGGCTTTGTTACTAATACTAATACATCTAATGGATCTCCGTCTAAAGCTAATGTTTCTGGAATAAAACCATAATCTGCTGGGTACATCATAGACGAGAACAACATACGATCGAAACGCATTCTTTTTAAATCGAAATCATATTCATATTTGTTTCTACTTCCCCTTGGAATTTCGACTAAAACGTCGAAAGTTTGTACTTTATCTGCTATCATTTCTAATCTTTTTAATATTTTTAAGCGGGTGCAAAAGTAATCAATTTTTATAAAAAATAATCTGCTTACATTAAAAAACTAATCTCTAAATGTAAGTTTATTTTTTACTGATTATTAAAAGTGAAATTATATTACTATTTTTGAAATAACTAACCAACCAAAAAACATATTATGAAAAAACTATTCTTCTCAGGAAATGTAATTAATAACGATTTAGGATTATTAATTATTCGTTTAATTATTGGAGTATTAATGGCTCTTTATGGCTACGAAAAATATACTCATTTTAACGAAATGGCTGCTTCCGAATTTTGGATGAAAAATGTAAGCTTTTTTGGAATGTCTAGCAAAATTGCCTTAGGACTAACTGTTTTTGCCGAATTAGTTTGCAGTTTATTTCTAATACTCGGGTTGTTTTCTCGTTTTAGCCTTTTTGTTTTAATGTTTTGTATGGGTTACATTTTCTTGGTAGTTTTCCCAATGTCTATTTTAGACAAAGGAGACAATGGTTATCAGTTTAATGATGCTTTTGTTTATTTCATGATTTATTTAGGACTATTTTTTACAGGAGTTGGAAGATACAGTTTAGACTCAAAGTTATTTTCGAGACGTTAATATTCTATTTTTCTGTTGCGTTTTCGCAAATAATGATGCCACAATAAATAGGTTGCCGTACTGCGATATGGTGACCAATTTTGAGCATAGATTTCCATTTCTGGCTTGTTGTGAATATTGAGCAATTCTTTTATTGTATTTACTACAGCGATATCACCGAGTGGAATAATATCTGGCGTTTGCAAACAAAACATAAGGTAAACATCTATGGTCCAGTTGCCAATTCCTTTTATTTTGATGAGTTCTTCTCGAACTTCTTGCGCTGTTTTGTTAGGTAAACTTTCTAAAATAATTTGTTTGTCTAGAATAGCTTCCGAGAGACATTTGATGTATTTTGTTTTTTGTCGACTTACACCACAATTCCTATATTCTTCGTCTGGAAGTGACAATAGATTTTGAGGCTTAAAATCTTGAACTTTATTTCTTAATTTTAAATATGTTGCTTTTGCTGAATCGATAGAAACTTGTTGTTCGAGAATTAGCAATGCTAATGTTTCAAATCCTTGTGGTCTGGAGGGAATTACTGGAATTCCGTACTGGTCGATTATAGTTTTAAAAATCGTATCTTTTTCTGACAGATAGTTGATGGCTTGTTGCATGATAATTTATTTCAAAATTCGTTATTCAAAATTCGTTGTTTAAAATTCAATTTTTTTAAATTCCTTAAACCATATAAGTTCATTTAAGTTGTAATTCTTTGAATGTTGAACAACGAATTTTAAATTTTGAATAACGATGTTGATGTAGCCCAGATAGTAGCGACATCCTTTTTCTTGCTTCTTTAGCAAGGAAAAGATATAGCGCATAGCTGGAAAAGGCTTCTAGAAATAAAACCCAAAAGACCCTTTTATAGTGAATCTTTTAGCTTCGGGAAGCTCTAAATAACTGCCTCGCCATGCAAAATCGATACGAAATACTTTGAAAATATTTCCTATTCCCGCATGGTATTCCCAGTAGCCATTTGTTGGCGCTTGATAGATTAATCCAGAGGCGTTTATTGCTCTATTCTGGTCCGAAACGTTTCCATAAACTGCTTTTACGCCTACTATTTCTCTCCAATTTAGTTTTTTCATAAATGGAATTCTGGAGAAAATTCGACCATTGAAATGTTGTTCTAAATGCAAGGAAGCATACTGATCTGTTACGAATTCATAGTAATTCATTAAATTATACGTGTTGTCTATCACAAAATAAGACTGGTTTCCTGGAACTACGGCAAGCAATCCTAATGGCACTGTGCCAAATACTTTTCCTACTTCGACTGTCGAGAATAATCGTCCCATTCCGCCCATATATATTGGTTGACGATAATATAATTGTAGTTTTTGGTACTCGAAATCACTATTAAAAACACCTTTAAAACCTTGGCTATAATTTACAAATACTCGTGAGTAATTATTATCTACTTCTAATCTCTCGACACCATAACCTACGGTTTTCCTGTTGGGTGTAAAGTCTACTCCTATTGTAACTTCTGCTTGTTTTACATCAGTTTTTATAGTTCCTGTAGGATTAGAAACGCTTGGCAAATCTGTGTAATAATCTAAACTAAATTTTGGCGATGCAGATTCTAAAGTTCTGTATGAAAACCCAGTTTGAAAAATTAAATCTTTTATTGGTTCAATTTCGGCAGCGAAAGAGCTTAAATTCACATTCGTTAATTTACTATTATCTCCACTTGAAAAAAATGAAGAAGAGGCAAAACTTCGTCCCAAAACATCATTTGAAGTGGTTAAACTCACACCTATTTGTTCTACATCACGACGGTTTCCTCCAGAGAGTATGATTCGGTTTTTCTTATCGATCATCCATTTTCCTGAAACCCCAAATTTGAATTTATTGTCTTTAAATCCGTAGGCAGTATAAGCTTGTATACGCCAAGGGTCATTTGTATTAAAGTAAGTTCTTCCACCCACCCTTAGTCTTTGTCCTTCGACATCGTTGTATCCAAATATGGAAAATATTGGACCATAATCGATAAATCCTTTGTTTATATAACCGCTTCCAAGTATGGAAACAATATTATACAATTGTTTGAATTTCTTGACGGTTTTTAGCGTATCAAGCATTTTGTAAACTCCAGCTTCGTCTTTATTTAAAGATTCTGCTCGATTTTCTTGCCAATATTCATCGGACTTTGCATAAACTGATTGGTCGTAATTATTTACATCATCCTTATAAAACTTGTCTGGTTTTACTTCATTAAATTTATGGTCATTATACAAAGTGGTTCTTTTACCATAAACACCCTTCGATTTTTCTTTTTTGTTTAAAGCAAAATCCGACATCATGTGATCACGCTTTAGAAGAAAAACAGAATCATTTAAGACATCAAATTCTTGTTCGATATAAATATCTTTTACCCAGTTTATATTGGCACTTTTTGAAGCGGTAAGGTTTATTTTTTTGATGGCAAATGTGGTGTCATTTACCCAAAAATCTCCTTTAAACGTCAGTTCATTTTTTCTACGTGGATAAAATACAATATTATAACACCATTTTTTATCGATAAATGTGCTGTCGCTTAAAACATAATTATAAGTATTGATCCCTGTTTTAGATAACGGACTTACGAAATTCTTATCGAAGAAATTAAGGTAATTATCATAAATATCATATTCTGAATACAAGTCTTTTATAAAAGTATCCACCCCATTTCCTTCGCCTATTCCTGAATTTTTGTTGGCTTTTAAAATTTCTTTTGTTTTACCATTTGTGTTGTCTCCATAAACCTCAGATAATGATTCATTTATAAAAATGGGCAAATATGTTTTTCCAGTTATTTTTGAAGTGTCTATTTGTTTGAAAATAAATTCCAATCCTTTGAAAACTCTGTTTTTCATAAAGGCAGAATCGATAGTATTCATATCAAACTCTACTTTTTCATATTTATTCATTTGATATTGGTTGAACTGATACAAACCATTCTTGCGTTTGCGTTCCCATATTTTTCGAAGAATATCAAGTGCTGGATTGTTCTTTTTAGAGGTTTTCCCTGAAAATATTTTAACTTCATCTAACGTATTTGCTCCTGCAAAAGAAATTTTCATATCATAATTTACCGATTTGGTAAGAACAATATCTTTACCTGGGAAACCCACATAAGATACTGATAAAATTTTTCTATCAGATTCAGATTCTAAATAAAATCTTCCATTTTCGTCAGATGTTACACATTCTCTGGTTCCTTTAAAACATACATTTGCATAGGGAACTGTTGTATTAGTATCGTCGTAAATAACACCGCTCACTTTAGTTTGTGCAACATTACTTATTGAAAGTAAAAAACTGAAGATTATAAATATTTTTTTCATACGTATTTGAAATAAAAAACTTCATCAGTTAATGATGAAGTTTCAAATATAGTTTTTTTTTAGACTACTTAGAATGTTAGACAATTAGATTTTTAGACAATATAAAAACTAAGTAAATCTAATAATCTAAACTGATAATCTATTTATACATTACTTTTTTAACCGCTTTTACAACATCTTTTGCATTAGGCAACCATTCTTTTAGCAAAGTTGGCGAATATGGTGCAGGTGTATCGGCAGTAGTGATTCTTTGTATTGGTGCATCAAGAAAATCGAAAGCACGTTCTTGAACAATATAAGTAATTTCCGAAGCTACAGAAGCAAAAGGCCAAGCCTCTTCGAGAACTACTAATCTGTTTGTTTTTTTAACCGAAGTTAAAATTGTTTCATAATCCATAGGACGAACAGTACGCAAATCGATAATTTCACAAGAAATTCCTTCTTTTTCCAACTCGTCAGCAGCAATATGAGCTTCTTTAATAATTTTTCCAAAAGAAACAATCGTTACATCAGTTCCTGCACGTTTGATATCGGCAACTCCAAGCGGAATAATATAATCTCCTTCTGGCACTTCACCTTTGTCTCCGTACATTTGCTCTGATTCCATAAAAATTACTGGATCATTATCACGAATAGCTGCTTTTAGCAAACCTTTAGCATCATAAACCGTACTTGGTACAACAACTTTTAGCCCTGGAGTGTTAGCAAACCAGTTTTCGAAAGCTTGCGAGTGTGTTGCTCCCAATTGTCCAGCCGAAGCAGTTGGTCCACGAAAAACCATTGGCATTGGAAATTGTCCAGCACTCATTTGACGCATTTTTGCCGCATTATTGATAATTTGATCGATACCAACTAGCGAGAAATTGAATGTCATATACTCAACAATAGGACGACAACCATTCATTGCCGAACCTACAGCAATTCCTGCAAAACCAAGTTCTGCAATTGGAGTATCTATAACTCTTTTTGCTCCAAATTCGTCTAACATTCCTTTTGAAGCTTTGTAAGCACCGTTATATTCGGCAACTTCTTCACCCATTAAGTAAACTGTTTCGTCGCGACGCATTTCTTCACTCATCGCTTCACAAATGGCTTCTCTAAATTGTATCGTTCTCATATATATTTTTTGTGTATCTGTAAAATTAAACAGCAAAAATAATTATTTAAAATTAGTTTTAGCAATTATATATTCGATAGTTTTTATTTTATTAAAAATAAAAACTCCCTGAATTCTAATATAAAGAATTCAGGGAGCTAAAAAATTGTGTTTTTTACTTATTCTATAATAATTTTCTTTGTAAAAATTGAATTTTGAGAAACTATTTTCAACAGATAAATTCCTGAACTCAAATTGTTAAATTTTAATTCTTGTTTGGTATAATTATTATTTGGTTTAAGGTTCTCAACCACTTTACCTGACATATCTGTAACAAGTATCTCTTGTATTAAATTATTTTTGTCATTTTCTAAAATAACGAAGTCTTTTGCCGGATTTGGATAGAATACAAAATTCTTTAATTCAAAAGTTTCATTTAACCCTAGAACACTTCCAAATAACTGCACTTCAGCTATTTGAAAAGTACTTTGAGTTCCACACAAATTAGTGAAATTTACACGGTAGTAACCATAAGTTATAATATTTGTAAAAGAGTAAGTCAAAACGGTATTTCTAGACTGACCACATACTATGATACCGTTATAAATAGAAGTGTATGTTATACCATCATTAGAACCGGATAATTGAAAGTTTTGAGGGTCTCTATTTGGGATATTATTTGCGAGCGTAATATCAATTCTTACAGCTGTTGAAGGATTTGCAGACAAATTGACTTGAAAACCCATACCATCTGCGATATTTGTATCACCAAATTTAGTATTAATGTCCCCGTCTATTATTTTATCAATTTCGTCTAGAAGTGGCGAACTCACCATTAAATAAGGCGTAATTGGAGTCGTAGGACTAATTAATGGAGATTGACTATAACTTACAGAAGCTGCAATCAATAATAGCGAAAGTAGTTTTGTTTTCATATTTTTGAATTTGAATTAATTTAAATTAATTTAAATTAATTCAAATATAATAATAAAATTAACAATACTCTCATAAAGAGTAAACTTGATTAAAAATATTATGCGTGCATAGTATATTATTTAAAATATTTATCTTATTTTTGTGTTTCAATTTAAGATAAAGAACATGAAAATATTAGTTTGCATCAGCCACGTTCCTGATACTACTTCAAAAATTAATTTTACCAACGGTGATTCAGAATTTGACACCAATGGTGTACAATTTGTAATTAATCCAAATGACGAATTTGGTTTAACAAGAGCCATCTGGTTCCAAGAACAACAGGGTGCAAACGTAACTGTTGTAAATGTTGGTGGTCCAGATACTGAGCCTACTTTAAGAAAAGCATTGGCTATTGGTGCAAACGAAGCAATTCGTATTAATGCAAATCCAACCGATGGTTTTTTCGTAGCAAAACAACTTGCAGAAGTAATAAAAACTGGCGGATACGATCTTGTTATTGCGGGTAAAGAATCATTAGATTATAACGGAGGAATGGTTTCTGGTATGATTGCAGGAATATTAGGTATGAATTTCGTAAATTCTTGTACCGAACTTACTATCGACGGAAATAACGCAAAAGCATCTCGCGAAATTGATGGAGGAAAAGAAATTGTTTCAACAAGCTTACCTCTAATCGTTGGTGGTCAAAAAGGATTGGTTGAAGAAAAAGATTTGCGTATTCCTAACATGAGAGGAATTATGACAGCAAGAACTAAAGCATTAACAATTCTTGAACCTATTAGTGCAGCGTCAGAAACTAAAGCTGTCAAGTTTGAGAAACCTGCCGAAAAATCAGCTGTAAAATTAATAAGCCCTGACAATTTAGACGAATTAATCAACTTATTACACAACGAGGCAAAGGTGATTTAAGATTGTAGAGTTTAGATTACTTTGAAAGCAAGTATAAAATCTAAATTAAACATTTGATTCACTTCAAATTCTAAAATTAATAATCATTTTAGGTTTCAATTTTAAAAACTGAAATCTAAAATCTAAAATCTAAAATTATTATGTCAATATTAATATACGCAGAATCAGCAGAAGGAAAATTTAAGAAAGTAGCTTTCGAATTAGCGTCTTATGCTAAAAAAATTGCCGAAACAACAGGACAAACCGTTACAGCAATCACTGTAAACATGAATGATGTTTCAGAACTTGCAAAATACGGAGTAGACAAAGTACTAAAAGTTAGCAACGAAAAATTGGCTAATTTTACAGCAAAAGCTTACGCTGACGCTATCAAACAAGCTGCTCAAAAAGAAAACGCAAAATTAGTTTTACTATCCTCATCAACAGATAGTTTATATCTTGCACCATTAGTATCGGTAGCACTTGACGCAGGTTTCGCTTCAAATGTTACAGGATTACCAGTAAGTATGTCGCCATTTCAAGTAAAAAGAACAGCTTTCTCTAATAAAGCTTTCAATATTACCGAAATAAATACTGATGTAAAAGTTTTGTGTTTGGGTAAAAACTCTTACGGAATTTTCGAAAATTATGGCTCAGCAACTGCCGAAGATTTTGCTCCAAGTATTTCTGATGCTGATTTTGGTGTCAAAGTACAATCGGTAGAAAAAGGATCAGGAAAAGTAACAATTGCCGATGCTGACGTAGTAGTTTCAGGCGGACGCGGTCTTAAAGGACCAGAAAATTGGGGGTTAATCGAAGATTTAGCTACTGTTCTTGGCGCTGCAACTGCTTGTTCTAAACCAGTTTCTGACTTAGGCTGGAGACCTCATAGTGAACACGTAGGGCAAACAGGTAAACCAGTAGCAACTAATTTATATATTGCAGTAGGAATTTCTGGAGCGATTCAGCACATTGCAGGAATCAATTCATCAAAAGTAAAAGTAGTTATCAATGCTGATGCTGACGCGCCTTTCTTTAAAGTTGCCGATTACGGAATTGTAGGTGATGCTTTCGATATTCTTCCAAGATTAACCGAAAAATTAAAAGCTTTTAAAGCACAAAATAGCTAGTTTTCAAATAGAAAATTACAAACAAAAAAAACTATCTAATTATTTTATTAGGTAGTTTTTTCTTTTTAGAAGCAAAAGTTTTTTGTTACTTTGCAATACAAGATTTAGGGTTTTTAATAAACCTTTAGAAAAAAATAATAGCTTTTGATTTTAAAAATCAAAAATCTAAAATCCAAAGATGAGTTTAGTAAAACTAACAATAAAAGGAATATCATACAGTCAGACACAAAATGGCGCATATGCACTTATTTTGAATGAAGTAGATGGCGATCGGAAATTACCAATCGTAATTGGCGCTTTCGAAGCACAATCAATCGCGATTGCGCTAGAAAAAGAAATAAAACCACCACGTCCACTCACGCACGATTTATTTAAAACATTTGCAGATAGATTTGACATTGTAATCAAACAAGTTATTATTCACAAGTTGGTCGATGGTGTTTTTTACTCCAGTATGATTTGCGAACGTGACAAAATTGAAGAAATTATAGATGCCAGAACTTCAGATGCTATTGCTTTGGCATTACGTTTTAACGCACCTATTTTTACTTACAAAAACATATTAGACAAAGCAGGAATTTACTTAAAAATTAATCCCGATTCAGAAAATACAGAACACGATTTAGACAGCGTTCTTTCTGCTTCCGAACCTTTTTTAGAAGAAAGCAACGATAGCAAAAATTTATTTGCAAAACACAGTTTGTCCGAACTTCATGAAATGCTAGAAACTGCCGTACATGATGAAGATTACGAAAAAGCAGCCAAAATTAGAGACGAAATTTCGAAAAGGTAATTTTTTGGTAAAAGGTTTTAGGTTTGAGGTCTTAGTCTTGAAAATGCACAAAAGAGCACTAAATGAGAAATTTTAAAGAATTAGAAGTTTGGAAAGAATCGAGAATTCTGACAAAAGAAATCTACATATTAACAAATTATTTACCACAGGAAGAAAAATTTGGTTTAATATCTCAAATTAGAAGATGTGTTATTTCAATTCCCGCAAATATAGCTGAAGGTTCTGCAAAAGATTCTCAAAAAGATTTTCTTCGTTATTTGCAGATAAGTTTAGGTTCAAGTTTTGAATTAGAAAGTCATTTAATTCTTTGCATCGATTTAGGTTTTTTAAATCAAGAATTAACCGACGTTCATTTGCAAACTATCGAACGTTTACAAAAAAGAATAGCTTCACTAATAAAATATGTAAAGACTCAAATTTAAAGTTTTTTGGTTCCAAAACCAAAGACCCAATACCTAAAACCCAAAAAAATGAAGCAATACCTAGATTTAGTAAAACACGTTTTAGACAACGGAACACAAAAAGGTGATAGAACGGGAACGGGAACAAAAAGTGTTTTTGGTTACCAAATGCGTTTCGATTTAGCCGATGGTTTTCCTATGGTAACAACAAAAAAATTACATCTAAAATCTATCATTCACGAATTGCTTTGGTTCCTAAAAGGAGAAACAAATATTGCTTATTTGCAAGAAAACGGAGTAAAAATTTGGGACGATTGGGCAAATGAAAATGGTGAATTAGGACCCGTATACGGTCACCAATGGCGCAACTGGAATAGCGAAGAAATTGACCAAATCAACGAATTAATAGAAACCCTAAAAACGAATCCGAACAGTCGCAGAATGCTCATTTCTGCTTGGAATCCTTCGGTTTTACCAGATACTTCAAAATCTTTTGCTGAGAATGTTGCCAACGGAAAAGTAGCTTTACCACCTTGCCATGCTTTTTTTCAGTTTTATGTTTCCGAAGGGAAATTATCTTGTCAGTTGTACCAGCGTAGTGCCGATATTTTCTTAGGAGTTCCTTTTAACATTGCTTCTTATGCACTATTTACAATGATGATTGCTCAAGTTTGCGATTTGCAATTGGGAGAATTTATTCACACTTTTGGCGATGCACACATTTACAATAATCATTTCGATCAAGTCGAATTACAATTATCGCGTGAGCCAAAACCACTACCAAAAATGATTTTAAATCCTGAAGTTAAAAATATTTTCGATTTTAAATTTGAAGATTTTACGCTAGAAGGTTATGAGGCACATGCACATATAAAAGGAGCGGTTGCTGTATAGAATTCCAAAATAAATTTTATCTTAGCCGTAATTTAAAATAATATGGAAAATTCTCAACACGAACAATACGAATATGCCAGACAACGTTTGAAGCAAAAAAAACGATTGTATTATCATTTTGTGTTTTTTGTAATGCTCAGTATATTTTCTATAATTATTAATAAATTATTAGGCGTTTACCCAGAAACACATTGGTTTTTGTGGGTAATTACCATTTTAAGTTTTTTATTTGTCTTGCATTTTATTAGGGTTTTTATTACCGATAGCTTTATGAACAAAAACTGGGAACGCACACAAATAGACAAACTTATTGCCAAACAAGAACGAAAAATAGAGCAACTACAAAAAGATTTAGACCAAAATAATAATTAATGATAACAATTATTGCAGCTGCTGGCGAGAACAACGAATTAGGAAAAGACAATCAAATAATCTGGCATTTACCTGATGATTTCAAAAGATTTAAAGCCTTAACTTCTGGTCATCATATTATTATGGGAAGAAAAACTTTTGAAAGTTTCCCAAAACCATTACCCAACCGAACTCATATTATTATTACTCGAAACAAGAATTACACCGTTCCAGAAGGTTGTTTTGTATTCGATTCTATCGAGAAAGCCATAGCCATTTGCCCTAAAAATGAAACTATTTTTATTATTGGTGGTGGCGAAATTTACAAACAATCTATAAATATGGCTGATTGTATTGAGCTCACTCGTGTACACAATACTTTTGATGCCGATGCTTTTTTTCCTGTAATAGATACTACAAAATGGGAATTAGTTTCTTCTCAATTTCATGACAAAGACGAGAAACATGACAATTCTTTTGCTTTTGAAACTTATACAAAAACAATTTAGCCCAGAAAATACTGACTTAATTACAAACAAAAAAACACCTCAAAATGAAGTGTTTTTTTTATGCTAATAAGCTGTTTTGATAAAAAATCTAATTCAACAGTCAAAATCTATTTTGTTTCTTATCGTTCAACTAAACTTATATTAGCCAATAAAAAACGAGAAAAATCTCTAACGTTGTACCTCCAAATACCACTAAGAAAGTACTGAAAAAACTAAAATTTCCAAAAACAAATTTAACCAAAGAACGTTTGTGCACTTTTAATTACAATTGAAAATAAATCAATTGCCGATTCTGATGAAGAAAAATAACAAATTGTGCTAACTTATTACATTAATCTAAGATTACTAGAAACAATCATCAAAAGAACTTTATTAGACTATAAATCTAAAAAAACATCGTAATACAGACAATACCAAATATATAGTATTTCTACATGTAACTAATTTTGGTTAGAAAAGCGACTAAAAAGTTTAATTTACCGATGATTTACCATTTTCTAAAAATTCGGAATTTAGTTTTATATTTGCTAAAATATTTTTTATGTCTATCAGCACAAAACCGTACAAAGATTCTGAACTTGGAAAGAAAGAACAAGTAGCAAAAATGTTTGATACTATTTCATCAAAATACGATAACCTGAACAGAGTTATCTCTTTTGGTGTCGATATAAAATGGCGCAAGAAAATCCTAAAAATGATTGCGGCTAAAAAACCTAAAAACATTCTAGATATCGCTACAGGAACTGGCGATTTAGCGATTTTGTTATCTAATACAAATGCCGAAAAAATCATAGGATTAGATATCTCGACAGGAATGCTTGAAGTAGGAAAACAAAAAATAGCTCACAAAAATTTATCTGATAAAATAGAAATGATTCTGGGCGATTCAGAAAAAATCCCCTTCGAGGATAACGCTTTCGATGCAGTAACGGTCGCTTTTGGTATCAGAAATTTCGAAAATCTAGAAATTGGACTTGCCGAGATACTACGTGTATTAAAACCAAATGGTATTTTTGTTGTTTTAGAAACATCGGTTCCAGAGAAATTCCCTTTCAAACAAGGTTATCGTTTTTACACTAAAAATATTTTACCTATTATTGGCAAGATGTTTTCTAAAGACAAAGTAGCTTATCAATATTTATCTGATTCGGCTTCTATTTTTCCATATGGAGAAAAACTAAACAATATTTTACAAAAAATTGGGTTTATAGATGTAAAGCATTTACCACAAACATTTGGTGTAGCAACAATATATTCAGCTTCTAAAAAATAAGAATCACAATGAGTAAAAAACTCTTATTATTATTAATAATAACTTCAACCGTTAGTAACGCTCAGGTTTTCAGCAGAAGTATGTTTGCAAAAAAAGCACTTGTGAATCTTGAAAATTTCGACAAACAAAGAGTACATTTTGGATTTTATTTGGGTTTTAATAATTATGATTTTAAAATAGACAAAAAATACGACGACGAAGATATTATTGTAGATAGCCAGACTGGTTTTAATGTTGGATTAATAACCAATTTACGTCTAACAGAATATATCGATTTGCGATTTGAGCCTGGTTTGTATTATGGTCAGAGAAATTTGCGTTTTCCGCATATTACTGATAATGTTGATGCACTTCGTGAGGTAAAATCCACCTATATACATTTTCCTTTCTTGCTAAAATTTTCCTCAAAAAGAATAGGAAATATTAGACCTTATGTGCTTGGTGGCATATCATCTGACATAAATTTATCTAGTAATGCCGATTCTCCAGATGACAATTCGAGTAATAGATTCAGAATGGTGAAAAACACAAGCAACTACGAAATGGGGCTTGGAATTGACTTATATTTTGAATATTTTAAATTCTCGCCTTCCTTAAGAGGTGTTTTTGGAATGAAAAACGAATTAATTCAGGACAATGATCCAAACAGTCCTTGGACAGGAAATATAGATAAACTTGCGACTCGAGGTATTTTTATAAACTTTGCTTTTCATTAGCAACTTGCTTCGCCTGTTCGCTATCGCTCGAGTCTCTTAAATTCGCTCAAAACAATTGCTGTTGCTGTTGCAACATTAAGACTTTCTGTAAGTTGTAAGTTTCCAAAACGAGGAATAGCGATTTTTTGTGTTACTTTTTCTTCAATAATTTTAGAAATTCCGTTGGCTTCGTTACCCAAAACAATAACTCCAGAAGTAGGCAATTGTGTTTTATAAATGTTTTCGCCATCCATAAAAGTACCAAATACTTCTTTTTTTGTATTTGCTAAATAAGTTTCAAGTTCTATATAAGAAATATTAACTCTACCTATAGAACCCATTGTAGCTTGTACTACTTTAGGATTGTAGACATCGACCGTTTGCTCTGAACAAACAATCTGAGTAATCCCAAACCAATCGCACAAGCGTATTATTGTACCTAAATTTCCTGGATCACGAATATCATCTAGCGCCACTATCAATCCGTTATTCTCAATTTGTTTTTCATTCGGGATTCTAAAAACCGCCAAACAATCATTTGCTGTGGTTAATGCCGTTATTTTTTTTAAATCGGAATCAGAAACCATTATTTTTTTTGAATCTGAAACATCAGTAAACAAAGGCTTTGTAATATACAAATGTTCTAATTCGAAATTAGATTGTAACAATTCCTGAATCACTTTTGTGCCTTCGGCAATAAATAATTGGTGTTCTTTTCGGTATTTTTTTTGAACTAAACTCGTTATAAGTTTTATTTGGTTTTTACTAACCATAAAAAAGTGTATTTTTGAAGTAAATTTCAGAATCGTTTGAGCAATATTACTACAAAAATATCATTATTTATTCTAATTGCGGCACTTATTACTGCATGTAATGTGGTAAAAAAAGTTCCAGCTAACAAACACCTTCTGCTTAAAAATGAAATTCTTGTAAACGGCAAAAAAAATACCGAAGAAGATATCATTGCACAATTAGTACAACAACCCAATACTTCTATTTTTGGCTATAAGTTACGTTTGAATATGTTTAATCTTGCCAAAAGCAATACGGACTCTATTTTTAAAGCAAAATATATTACAAATCCGGGGAAATACAAACGACAATCAAAATTACTTTCTAAAAAACAAGTTGACAGACTAGGGCAGTCTTTTTGGTATTCTGGCTGGCATAGTTTTTTGAGACGAACTGGAGAACCTCCTGTAATTATTGATACATTAAAAGCAAAACGATCTTTAAAACGTTTGAAAGCTTACTATTTTAACCAAGGTTTTTTTGACGCCAATGCTAAATTTACTCCAAATTATCTTGAGCAAAAACGAGGTAACATAAATTATACTGTAACTACAGGAGAACCTACTTTTTTAGATACTATTTCACGAGAAATAGAAACGCCAGCACTCGATTCGTTGTATTTGATTTCTAAATCTAAATCTTATATTAAAGAAGGACAACAATACAAAGCAGAAAATTTTAGTAACGAACGTTCTCGAATTACTAATTATTTTAGAAATCATGGTGTTTACCATTTTCAGCAACAAAGTATTTATTTTGAAGTTGACACTTTAAATCCAAACCACAAAGCTCCTGTAAAAATAAATATTACTGATAAAGTTAATAAGATTGGGGATTCTATTCAATCAATACCATATAAAATATATCGCATCAGTCAGGTTAATATTTTTACAAATGACATTGATTCAAAAAATAGAACTCAAATTGATAGTGCAACCTATAAAAACTTCAATCTATATAGTTCAAACAAATTAAGATACAGACCCAAAGCCATTGCCGATGCTGTTTTTATACAAAA
>NZ_JAYURN010000057.1:0-16001 GCF_043756175.1 Flavobacterium sp. | reverse complement strand
TATATTTCTAAATTAAAATTGTGAAAAATTTATTAGTACTATTTATAACTACATTCTCATTTGCGCAAAGCATTACAGATAATTTGACCTAATTAATTTGACAAAAAGCACCAAATGTAACGTCAAGTATTATTGGCTGAATCGCTTTGTATTGTACAATTGAGAGAATATTATTTGCATAAAAAAACCCGATTAATCGGGTTTTAATTTTTAATGTTTTTATGAATCTAATTATTATGATTCAGCTTACTGTTTTTATATCCATAAATAAAGTAGAAGACCAATCCAATAACCAACCAAACACCAAACCACATCCAGTTAGAAACTGCCATTCCTGTTAGTAAATAGCAACAAGAAACCAATCCTAGAAGCGGAATAAGTGATAAGTTTTTGATAAAAGATAAAACCATCATAACGATACAAACTATAAGGAAAACTAACATTGGTAAGTTAGTTGCCATTTTTCCATCAGAAAAATCGATAATATTTGTAAAGAAATCTGGGACATATTTTATTGTTAATGCAGTTCCGATAATCACAATTGCCGGAAAAATAAATTTAGAATTTACATAAGGAATTCTGAATTTCCCTTTGGTTTCACGTTCGGCTAATTCAGCTTCACTTTGCGGAGAAAGCATCAAAACACCACCACAAACTAGTACAAAAGCAAATAATGTTCCGATTGATGTAAAGTCTAACACAAAATTTTCATCAGTAAAAAAGATAGGAATCCCAACAACCAAACCTGTAACAATGGTAGCAAAACTTGGCGTTTTGTATTTTGGGTGAATTTCAGAAAATTTCTTTGGCATCAATCCATCACGACTCATAGTCATCCAAATTCTTGGTTGTCCCATCTGGAAAACTAACAATACACTTGTCATAGCAACAACCGCAGCAATAGACACGATAAATAGCATCCATTTTACACCTTTTAATGCGAAAATTTCAGCTAATGGATCGCTTACTCCAAGTAATTCGTAGGAAACCATTCCTGTAATAACTAATGCTAAAACGATAAAAACAACGGTACAAATTACCAACGAATAAATCATTCCTTTAGGTAAATCACGTTGCGGATTTTTACTTTCTTCAGCCAATGTCGAAACAGCATCGAAACCAATATATGCAAAGAAAACTGCCGAAACACCGCCCATAACTCCGCTAAAACCGTTCGGCATAAATGGTGTCCAATTATCAATATCAATATAAAAAGCACCTACAATAATTACTAATATAATAATAGCTAACTTAATGTAAACCATTATGTTACTGAAATTTTTAGATTCTTTTGTACCACGATAAACGAGATAAGTAATTAACAAATTGATTACTACTGCAGGCAAATCGAAAATGATTTTTAGTCCACCAATAACGGGTGCATTTTGCCAAGCTAATAAGCCTTCTCCAACTTTGTTTTCTGAAAAAGCTGCGTGTGCCGATTTGTAATTAATTGTTAACCATTCGGGCAAATGAATATGAAAAGTTTCTAATAAGTTTGTAAAATATCCACTCCACGAAAAAGCTATATATATATTACCGATAGAATATTCCATAATTAATGCCCAACCAATAATCCAAGCAAAAATTTCACCAAAAGAAACATAAGCATAAGTATAAGCACTTCCCGAAACAGGAACTCGTGATGCAAATTCGGCATAACACATGGCTGTGAATCCGCAAGCAATGGCGCACATTATATATAATAAAACAACTGCTGGACCACCTGAAAAACAAGCGTTTCCAATAGCGCTAAAAGTTCCGCCGCCTATAATGGCTGCGATTCCAAAAAATGTTAAATCTTTAACAGTCAGTACTTTGTTAAGTCCGGAATGTTCACCATCACCACCTTGTTGTAATATTGTTGAAAGAGATTTTCTTCTAAAAAGTTTTAAAAAACTCATAAATTTTGGTTTAAATTATTTGGTTAACTACGCCGCAATAGCAATCAAACATAAATATTTGTCACTAAAAATTACAGGAAACAAATATATAAAACTTAGTGAATAAAAATATTAATAATTTATTCATCGATTTTTAACCAATAAAAAAGGTAATCCATGACAGATTACCTTTTAGTTTTGTATAATTTTGAGATGAAATTTAAATCAAATCGAAACGGTCTAAATTCATTACTTTAGTCCATGCTGCGACAAAATCTTCTACAAATTGTTCTTTTGAATCTTCACAGGCATAAACTTCGGCAATTGCTCTTAATTCTGTATTGGAGCCAAAAATTAAATCTACACGCGTTCCAATCCACTTAATATCTCCAGATTTACGATCGCTTCCAATGAAAGTTTCACTTGATTCTGTCACAGATTTCCAAGTTGTACTTAAATCTAATAAATTCACGAAGAAATCATTAGTCAAAGCTTCTGGTGTATTAGTGAAAACTCCAGTTTTAGATTGATCAAAATTGGTATTTAAAACTCTCATTCCAGCAACAAGCAAAGCCATTTCTGGAGCAGTAAGTGTCAGTAATTGTGCTTTATCGATTAATAATTCTTCAGCAGAAACTGTGAATTCTGACTTGGAATAATTACGAAAACCATCAGTTTGAGGTTCCAAAACATTAAATGATTCAACATCAGTTTGCTCTTGTGAAGCATCGGTTCTTCCTGGAGTAAAAGGAACATTCACATTATAACCACCATTTTTAGCAGCTTTTTCAATTCCAACAGAACCTCCCAAAACAATTAAATCTGCAATAGAAACTTGTCTGTTTTCAGATTGTGATTGATTAAAATCTTTCTGAATTTTTTCTAAAACCGACAAAAATTTAGATAATTGAGACGCATTATTTACTTTCCAATCTTTTTGTGGCGATAAACGAATTCTTCCGCCATTTGCTCCACCACGTTTATCCGAACCACGAAAAGTTGAAGCTGATGCCCAAGCTGTAGATACTAATTCTGAAACTGTCAATCCTGAAGAAATAATTGAAGATTTCAAATTATTTATATCATCTTGATTAATTATCGGATAATTTATTTGCGGAATTGGATCTTGCCATAATAAATCTTCCGATGGAACTTCTGCACCTAAATATAGTGATTTTGGACCCAAATCTCGATGTGTTAATTTGAACCAAGCTCTGGCAAATGCATCATTAAATTCTTCTGGATTTTCGAGAAAACGTCTAGAAATTTTTTCGTAAACTGGATCAACACGTAAAGCTAAATCGGTTGTTAGCATAAACGGCTGATGACTTTTTGAGGAATCGTGCGCATCTGGAACTGTTCCAAAACCGCCATTATTTTTTGGCTTCCATTGGTGTGCTCCAGCCGGACTTTTCGTCAATTCCCATTCAAATCCGAATAAATTTTCAAAATAATTATGACTCCATTTATTTGGCGTAGTTGTCCAAGCGCCTTCAAGTCCGCTGGTAATTGTATCTCCGCCATGACCTGTCCCAAAATTATTTTTCCAACCCAGACTTTGAAGTTCGATTCCTGCTGCTGCGGGTTCTAATTCGACATATTTTCCTGGATCGGCAGCTCCGTGGGTTTTTCCTAGAGTATGTCCGCCTGCAATAAGCGCAACAGTTTCTTCATCATTCATCGCCATTCTGGCAAAAGTTTCTCTGATATCATGTGCAGATTGAACCGGATCTGGAGTTCCGTTTGGACCTTCTGGATTTACATAAATTAATCCCATTTGTACGGCTGCCAATGGATATTCTAAATCTCTTTCGCCAGAATATCTATTGTCTGCAAGCCATTCTCTTTCTGAACCCCAATAAACATCTTCTTCTGGTTCCCAAATATCAACTCTTCCACCAGCAAAACCAAAAGTTTTAAATCCAGCTACTTCCAAAGCACAATTTCCGGCAAGAATCATTAAATCTGCCCATGATATTTTCTTACCATATTTTTGTTTTATTGGCCATAATAATAATCGTGCTTTATCTAAATTGGCATTATCAGGCCAACTATTTAATGGAGCAAAACGCTGACTTCCAGCTCCAGAACCACCACGTCCATCTGCGGTTCTATAAGTTCCTGCGCTGTGCCAAGCCATACGAATAAAAAACCCCGAATAAGTTCCATAATCTGCTGGCCACCAATCTTGTGATGTTGTTATAACGTCATTAATATCTTTTTTTAATGCTGCTAAATCTAAAGTTTTAAATTCGTTAGCATAATTAAAATTTTTATTCATTGGATTGGACAACGAAGAATGCTGGCGAAGAATATTCAACCTTAATTGATTTGGCCACCAATCACGATTAATCCGTCCGTTACTATTCATCTGTTTTATTTTTGCCTTTTCTATATGATTGTTACCAGTACTTTCTGCGCCAGAAAATGGGCATTTACCTTCGTTTGAGTTATTTTCCATATTTTTTTGATATTTTGATTTTAGACTTATAACAAATTTACAATAAGTAATCATAATTTTGATTAAATTCATATAGACAAATACTATTTACAAATAAGAAAATATAATTACAAACTATCGTAAATAATGTTCTTTGTGCACTACTTTTGCATCAAATTAAAATAATATTTAAACCAAATAATTATGTCATTAGTAGGTAAAAAATTTCCAAGTATTGCAGTAGATGCTATTTCTGAAATGGGAGACAATTTAAAAATCAACATTTTTGAAGAAGCTACAAAAAACAACAAAAAAGTATTATTGTTTTGGTATCCAAAAGATTTCACTTTCGTTTGTCCAACAGAGTTACACGCTTTTCAAGCTGCTTTGCCAGAATTTAATAAAAGAAATACAATTGTAATAGGTGCTTCTTGCGATACAAACGAAGTACATTTCGCATGGTTAAACACACCGAAAAATAATGGTGGAATAGAAGGTGTAACTTATCCAATTCTTGCTGATACAAACCGTAATTTATCTAATATTTTAGGGATTTTAGATATCGATTCTACAAGCTATAGTGAAGAAACTGATTCAATTATTGTTGAAGGGTCTAATGTAACTTTTAGAGCAACTTACTTAATTGACGAAACTGGAAAAATATTCCACGAAAGTGTAAACGATATGCCACTTGGTAGAAACGTAAACGAATATTTGCGTATGGTTGATGCTTATACACACATTCAAGAAAAAGGAGAAGTTTGTCCTGCAAACTGGGAAGCTGGTAAAGAAGCGATGACTGCGGACAGAAATAGTACAGCTTCATACTTATCACTGAACTAAATAAATAATTTCAAAGCAATGTCAATATTCAATTGTAATAATTTTGAATATTGACATTGTTATTGTTATCGAAATTTAAAAAATATGTTACTAGAATTAGAAAAAGATAATTTAGCCGAAATTGTTGGGTCAAACAATATTGTAGTTGTACAATATTCAGCATCATGGTGTGGAAATTGCAGAATAATGAAACCAAAGTTTAAAAAATTGGCTTCAGAAAACGAAAATGTAATTTTTGTAATTGCCGATGCCGAAAATTTTCCTGAATCAAGAAAATTAGCTAATGTAGATAATTTACCAACTTTTGCTACTTTTAAAAACGGAGCATTTGTAAACCAAACGCAAACCAATAAAGCAGAAGTTTTAATTGATTTTGTGAATGAAGTAGTATAATTTGATTATTAGATTATTAGATTTATCGATAGTTCGAATAATCTAATAATCTAAAAATCTATTAATCCAAAACAAATGAAATTACCAGTTATAAAACACTTAACTCAATTTATTGAGGAAAACGACCAAGATTATCTTGTAGAAGCTATCGAAGTATTAGAAGCCTTAACAGAAGTTTCATCACTTAAAGACGAGGAACTAGATGTTATTGGCGAATTAATTTCTAATATGTATGGCGCACTCGAAGTGAATAAAATGACAAACGGCGGAATGGATAAAAAAGAAGCTCTGAATACTTTTATGAAAAGAGTTTTAGGTTCGATAGATAAATAAAAAAAATGCTTCTATAAGAAGCATTTTTTATTTTTTTTAGGCAGTAAACAGGCTTTTATAATTATCCCAATATCTATAAATTAAAAACATATTTGCAAAAAATATAAAAAATGCAATAGGCAATCCTTCTGGAGTCATATACAAGTTTATAAGCAAAATATTTAATGTAACAGGTAGAATAATAATATTAGCAAGTGTAACATATTTTCCAAACAGATAGGACAATCCGCAAAGTAATTCAAGTCCTTTTGCTAATGGCATCAAATAAGATGACGCAATTATTCCTACTTGAAAAGCTTTAAAATCACCAGTTACTTCAGGTTCAGGGGCAAGTTTTAAAAAGAAACTTGCAGAGGCAAAAATTAATAATGCACCCATTAATACTCGTACAATAATTGTAGCTATTTTCATAAATTTAGGTTTTAGGTTGTTTACCAAAGTTACTAAATAAAATCTTACAAATGAATTAAAATACTGAAAACTAATAGATTAATTTAGATTATTGTCTTCAACGAAATTCTTACAATAGTGTTTAATCATTTCTCTAACCAACCGAAACTCATTTGTAATTTCAGCTTCTGTTCCAGTGGCTTTTGCGGGATCAGGAAAATTATAATGTAACTTTATCGCTTTTGACGGGAAAAATGGGCAGCGTTCTTTGGCGTTATCACAAACGGTAATTACATAATCGAATGGAATGTCGAAATACTCATCGATATTATTAGAAGTGTGATTAGAAATATCAATTCCGTCCTCTAGCATGATAGCAATTGCCTTTGGGTTAACGCCATGGGTTTCTACACCAGCAGAATATGTTTTTACTTTTTTATCGTCAGTAAAATGGTCTAAATAGCCATGTGCAATTTGGCTTCGGCAACTATTTCCTGTACAAAGGACTAAAATGTTTATCATCTTATTTTTTATTAAAACTGCAAAAAATGAAATTTTGTATTGTGTCAAACGGTGTTTTGTGGTCTTCTGTAAAACAATTTATTTTATCGAAATTATCTTTGAAAATCGCATTCATTTTAGTTTCAGAATATTGTGTAATATCTAAACCACTACATTTTTTTGGTCCATTTTCCGAAAAAGTACCAATAATCATTTTTCCATCTTTTACAACCGATTTTGATACAATTTCGGAATATTTTTCAATCTGATTTTCTGTTGTCAAAAAATGAAAAGAAGCCCTGTCGTGCCATAAATTGAAGGTAATTTCTGATTCGAAATCTAGAATATCCGAAATTATAAAAGTTACATTTTTCGATTTTTCTCCCAACCGTTCTTTAATACGCTCGATAGCTTTTGCTGAAATATCTAGCAAATACAAATTTGTAAAACCTAAATCTAGCAAAGCATCAATAAAATAGCTATCCCCACCACCAATATCGATAATTTTTGCATTTTTTGGCAAATCAAATTCCTTGACAAAATTTACTGAAGTTTCTGGATTTTCCTGAAACCAACTTACTTCTGTTTCTGTTTTTGTAGTAAAAACATTTTCCCAGTGTGCTTTTTTATTTTCCATTTATAGAAATAACCAAATTAAATTTATAAAGGTAAATTTTGGGTCAAACCCCCAAATTAATTGCAAAACTGTAATCGAAATTGTAATTATAATGGGCTTTTTATATTTGATAATAAATGATTTCATATTTAACAACAATTTGAGTTTGGTGCGCAACAAGAAACTATGTTTTCTTGTAGTTCGTTTATTTTTACTTTTATTTTTTCGACAGGAATTCCGCAATTTGTTTTTGCTAAACAATCGGTTTTAGTGTTGGTTAAAACAAATTGATTGTCAATAGATTCTAAACCAAACTTGCCAACTGTTTCTTGTTGAAATTCGATTTCAATTTCTAAGTCTTCACCATCAAACATTCCTGAAGTTGCATCTATTATCGAAATTACTTTTTTTGGTTCTAATCGATGGTAAAAATCGACTGATGTCCATAATTGTAACGTCGCTTTTTTAGAAATTCTAAAGGTATTGCCACAATCGGTAAATTCCTTTGTGGTCATTCCAATTTCGGTAACATGAAAATGGGAAGGGACTTTTTGTCCATTTTGTAATACAAATTCTAACTGAGTTACATTTTCTAGCTGATTTTTAAATTCTGATAGTTTCATTTTTTGATTATTAGATTGTTAGACTTCTTAGATTTTTAGACTAAGTAATGAGAAGTTATTTTAAGTTGTAAACACTTGATTTTTATCGTAATTCGTAATTTTTAATTCATAATTGATACTTAACAACATTTCTCTTTTAATTTCTTAGTAATATTGAAAAAATAATTTTCAAATTTTTTCAGTGTTTCAATATTAATACAATAACAAATTGAAGTTCCTTCGATGCTTCCCTGTATAATTTTTGCGTTTTTAAGTTCTTTTAAGTGCTGAGAAACAGTGGGTTGGGCGAGAGGTAATTCGTTTACAATATCACCACAAATACAAGTATCTACTGTTAGTAAATATTCGATTATAGCAACTCTTGCTGGGTGCGAGAGTGCTTTGAAAAGTGTTGCCAATTCATTTTGCTCTTCCGAAAAGGATTCTGATTTAGATGCTCCCATGATTTTATTGTATTTATATATTGCAATATTACGATATATAAATATCGTAATTTTAATTTTTAATGTTAAATTTTTTGCAAGAATCTATTTCGAAAATCATAATTTCTAAATTCTGTAATCCTAATTATTTTTACTACTTTTGAAACTCATTAAAATTATTCAAAAATGGCATCAATAACATTAGGCGGAAACGCTGTAAATACATCAGGAAGTTTACCACAAGTAGGTACAAATCCTCCAGATTTTCAATTAGTAAAAAGCGATTTATCAGTAGTTTCATTAGCTGATTATAAAGGAAGTAGAGTAGTGCTAAACATTTTTCCAAGTATTGATACCGGAACTTGTGCTACATCAGTAAGAACTTTTAATGCTAAAGCTAGCGAGTTAGACAACACAAAGGTATTGTGCATTTCTCGTGATTTACCTTTTGCTCAAAAGCGTTTTTGTGGTGCCGAAGGGTTGGAAAATGTCGAAAATCTATCAGATTTTAAAGACGGAAGCTTCGGAAAAAATTACGGTCTAGAAATCACAGATTCTGTTCTTGCAGGTTTACACTCAAGAGTTGTAATCGTTCTTGACGAAAATGGTGTCATCAAATATAGCGAACAAGTTCCAGAAATTGCAGATGAACCTAATTATGAAAACGCTTTAGCGGTATTATAACATGAGTGTGAAATTTGAGAAAGATAATACTTTTGTTACAGGTCGTTTCAAAAGTATGGGATTTGCACTAAAAGGTGCAATCAAGTTAATTACCACAGAACATAGCGTTATGGTGCAATCATCTATCGCTGTACTAATGATTATTGCTGGTTTTTATTTCCAAATTTCTAGAACCGATTGGATGTTTCAAATACTAGCTTTCGGATTGGTTTTAGGTATTGAAGGACTAAATACTGCTGTCGAAAAAGTTGCCGATTTTATTCATCCAGATTATCACGAACGAATTGGTTTTATAAAAGATATTGCTGCAGGAGCAGTTTTCTTTGCGGCCATGACATCAATCGCAATAGGTTTAATGATTTATTTACCAATATTTTTATAAAAACTAAAATACTGCAAACCTACTAATGGCAAAAGCTAAAAAAGAAATAAATCCTGTAGAACCTGAAGAAACGAATTTGTTAAATCGTTTTAGCCCGTCTCGCCAACAAAAAATTACCATTGGTGTATTGTTGGTGTTGTTTGCAATTGCTCTTGGGTTATCATTTATATCCTATTTTGTGAATGGGAAATATGACCAAAGCGAATTAGATAGTTTTACCACTAGAAACCCAAATATTCAAAACTGGCTAGGAAAATTTGGGGTTTTTGTGTCAGATTTCTTTATATACAAAGGTTTTGGAGTAGCATCATTTTTATTTGTTAGACTATTATTCTTAACAGGAGCTTATTTAGTTTTAGATTTAGCGATCGGAAAATTAAAAAAAACTTGGTTTTGGGATATTTTTGTAATCATAATTTTATCTATTCTTTTTGGATTTTTTGGTAATTTATTGCCAGAATTAGGTGGTGTAATAGGTTATGAGATGAATTTGTTTTCGCAAGATTATATAGGAAAATCAGGAACTTTATTAGCTTTAATTTTCGGAATAGTTATTTATTTAATTTTTAAAATAAAAGTATCTCCAGACAAAATTAAAGGTTTCTTCGAAAAAACTAAGAACGATATAAAAGAAGAATTAAAACCAATAAATAATACTACCTCTACTTATAATTTAGAAGAATTTGCTACTGATGAAGAAGCTGAATTGCCTACAAAAAAGTTCGAGTTTCAATCTGATGAAGAAGATTTAGGTGAAATTACTTTGAAACCAGTTTCTCAATTCGAAATTAATAAAGAAAGTCTAAAGCCAACAATTTCTAATTCATCTGAATTAATTTTAGAAACAAGTATAAAAGAAGAAATTCTGATTGATAATAATTACAAGCAAAATGAAAATGAGTTTGTAATCGAAAAAGTGGAAGAAGAAGATATTGTAGAAGAAAATTTAGCTTCACGATTGGTAGCAGATTTTGGAGAATTTGATCCAACACTTGATTTATCAAATTTTAAATTCCCAGGAATCGATTTGCTAAAAGATTATTCTTCGGGCGGAATCACCATAAACCAAGAAGAATTAGAAGAAAATAAAAACAGAATTGTAGAAACTTTACGCAACTACAAAATTGAAATTGCGCAAATAAAAGCAACCGTTGGTCCATCGGTTACGTTATACGAAATTGTACCAGAAGCGGGAATTCGTATTTCTAAAATAAAAAGTTTAGAAGACGATATTGCTTTGTCACTTTCGGCATTAGGTATTCGTATTATAGCACCAATTCCAGGAAAAGGAACAATTGGTATCGAGGTTCCAAACAAGAATCCAAGTATGGTTTCTATGAAATCTGTTATTGGTTCAGCCAAGTTTCAAGAAGCCGAAATGGAATTGCCAATCGCTTTAGGAAAAACTATTTCTAACGAAACTTTTGTTGTCGATTTAGCAAAAATGCCCCATTTATTGATGGCAGGAGCAACAGGACAAGGAAAATCGGTAGGATTAAATGCAGTTTTAACCTCATTATTATACAAAAAACATCCAGCAGAAGTTAAGTTTGTATTGGTCGATCCAAAAAAAGTAGAGCTAACACTTTTTAATAAAATAGAACGTCATTATTTAGCAAAATTGCCAGATACTGACGAAGCCATTATTACCGATAATGCAAAAGTTGTAGCTACTCTGAATTCACTTTGCGTAGAAATGGACAACCGTTATTCTTTACTAAAAGATGCCATGGTGCGTAATATTAAAGAATATAACGAAAAATTCAAACAGCGAAAATTAAATCCAGAAGCTGG
The DNA here is from genome assembly GCF_043756175.1 of Flavobacterium sp. Lineage (GTDB taxonomy): Bacteria > Bacteroidota > Bacteroidia > Flavobacteriales > Flavobacteriaceae > Flavobacterium. The sequence goes on along the minus strand of NZ_JAYURN010000057.1, from coordinate 4,697 downwards.
ACATCGTTTTTTACCTTATATTGTTTTGGTTGTCGATGAGTTTGCCGATTTGATTATGACAGCAGGAAAAGAAGTAGAGTTACCAATAGCTCGTTTGGCACAATTGGCTCGTGCCATTGGAATTCACCTAATAATTGCGACACAAAGACCATCGGTAAACGTAATTACAGGTATGATTAAAGCCAATTTCCCTGCTAGAATTGCGTTTAGAGTTACCTCAAAAATAGATTCAAGAACTATTTTAGATTCTGGAGGAGCAGACCAGTTAATTGGACGTGGTGATATGTTATTTAGCAACGGAAACGATCTGGTTCGCGTGCAATGTGCGTTTGTAGATACACCAGAAGTTGAAAAAATCACAGAATTTATAGGTTCTCAGAAAGCGTATGCAACAGCTTATTTACTTCCAGAATTTGTGGGAGAAGATAGTGGTATACAACTTGATATGGATATCTCCGAAAGAGATTCTTTGTTTAGAGATGCTGCCGAAGTAATTGTAACAGCGCAACAAGGATCAGCTTCCTTAATTCAGCGAAAGCTAAAGTTAGGATACAACCGTGCAGGTAGATTAATAGATCAGTTGGAAGCAGCGGGAATCGTTGGTCCATTTGAAGGAAGTAAAGCACGTGGTGTAAATATTCCGGATTTAGTCGCTTTGGAACAATTCTTTAATAATGAAAAAAATAATAATTAATATGAAAAAGATAGTTGGTTTATTACTAATAGTTTTTAGTTTTTCTGCACAAGCTCAAGATGCAGTAAAAGCAAAAGCATTGCTTGATAAAGTTTCGGCAAAAGTAAAAAGTTATAAAAATATCCAAATAGATTTTAAATATTCTTTGCAAAATCTCAAGGAAAATGTAAATCAGGAAAGCAAAGGAAATTTAACCCTAAGTGGAAATCAATATGTATTGAATTTTATGGGTGTTACAAAGCTTAGCGACGGAAAAAAATTATATTCGATAGTTGCTGAAGACGAAGAAATATCTATTTCAAATATTGGAAGTGCAGATGATAATGATACACCAGCAAAAATGCTTACTTTTTTTAGCAAAGGTTTTAAATACGCTTGGGATATTACGCAAAACATAAAAGGCAAAAAGATTCAGTATATAAAATTAACGCCGATAAGTTCTAAAGATGAGCGCAAACAAATTTTGGTTGGAGTAGATGTGGCAACAAATCATATTTACAACACGATATCGGTTGCTAAAAACGGAACAAAAATCACTTTGACTGTTAATTCTTTCAAAACCAACCAGACATTACCAAAAAATCAGTTTACTTTTGTGCCAAGCAAATATCCTAAATATTACATTAATAAATTGGACTAAACTGAATGAAAATTCTTGATAAATATCTTCTAAAAACATACTTGACTTCATTCGTGTCGGTATTTGTGATTTTAATTTTCATATTTATACTTCAAACCGTTTGGTTATTTATATCTGAATTGGCTGGAAAAGATTTAGACATAATTTTAATTCTAAAGTTTTTACTTTTCAAAATGCCAAGTTTAGTTCCGTTGGTACTTCCATTATCAGTTTTACTTTCTGCAATAATGACTTTTGGAGATTTGGCTGAGAATTATGAATTTGCAGCTATGAAATCGGCTGGAATTTCTTTTCAAAGAGCGATAAAAGGGCTGGTTGTATTTATTTTTGGATTAGGTATTTCTGCATTTTTATTTGCAAATTTTGTGACTCCATATGCCGAATTTAAATTTACAAATTTCAGAAAAAATATAGCACAAGTAAAGCCAGCTATGGCAATTGTTGAAGGTCAGTTTAATACTATTGGAGATATCAATATAAAAGTTGATAAGAAAACGGGTGAAAATGGCGAATTCCTAGAAGGAGTAACCATGCATAAAAAATCTAATCTTGGTGAAGGTGCAAAAACGGTTATAAAATCCAAAAGAGGACAACTTATAAGTAGTGAGGAATCTAATTTACTACAATTAGTATTGTTAGATGGTTATTATTACGAAGATATTACACCCAATAATTTTCAAGAAAGACAAAAAATGCCTTTTGCAAAGGTTTATTTTAAGAAATATAATATCAATATCGATTTGTCTAAATTGAATAAAGTAGACGGAACTGAAGAAAATATTACAAATGCATGCTATATGCTAAATTTGTCAGAACTTAAATATACAGTCGATTCGTTAAGTACAAATTACAATAAAGAATTAGTATCCGTTGCAGATAATACATACCAACGCATAGGTTTAAATGCAAACCTTCAACCAGATTCATTAAGACCTAAAAAGCCTAAAGTAGTTCATTTAACAAGCTTTTTGTCTACTGCTGAAAAAGCTAAAATATTAGAAATAGCAACTAGTGATGCCATGAGTGCAAAGCAAAATTTTGATATAAACAACCTATCATTAGTCTACAAGAAAAAAGATATCAATAGCTTTTGGCTGTCTATTTATGATAAATTTGTCATAGCATTTGCTTGTATATTAATGTTTTTTATAGGCGCACCATTAGGATCTATTATTAGAAAAGGAGGGTTAGGATTGCCAATAGTTTTTGCCATGTTAATATTTATAACTTTTCACTTTCTAAATACATTTGGAAAAAAAGTAGCACAAGAATCAGGAATAACACCATTTTTTGGCGCTTGGATTTCATTTTTCTTGTTAGTTCCATTAGCCATATTTTTAACAAGAAAAGCAATAAATGATAACGGAGGAATAAGCTTTGATGGAATTACAGAGCCAATTAAAAAAATATTTATCAAACTCACACAACGCAACAAACTACAAGAATAATGACTACAAATAAGATTATACTAAATACGATTGAAGAGGCAATTGAAGACATTCGCCAAGGCAAGATTATTATAGTTGTCGATGACGAAGACCGAGAAAATGAAGGCGATTTTCTAGCTGCTGCCGAAAAAGTAACACCAGAAATGATCAATTTTATGGCTACCCATGGTCGCGGACTCATTTGCGCGCCACTTACAGAAAGCCGTTGCAAAGAATTAGAGTTAAGAGCCATGGTTTCTAACAATACCGATCACATGGAAACAGCATTTACCGTTTCGGTCGATTTGAAAGGAAATGGAGTAACCACAGGGATATCGGCATCAGACAGAGCAAAAACAATATTATCGTTAGTAGATTCGAGAACAAAACCTCATGAATTAGCACGTCCGGGACATATATTCCCTCTGGTAGCAAAACAAGGTGGTGTTTTGCGAAGAACAGGACATACTGAAGCCGCTATCGATTTTGCAAGATTAGCAGGTTTTAAATCGGCAGGCGTAATTGTCGAAATTATGAACGAAGATGGTAGCATGGCACGTTTGCCAGAACTGTACGAAGTAGCCAAAAAGTTTAATCTTAAACTTGTTTCAATCGAAGATTTAGTAGCTTACAGAATGCAACATGATAGTTTGATTGTTAAGAAAGAAGATTTTGACATAGTAACTCGCTTCGGATCATTCAGACTTCGTGCTTACGAGCAAACGACAAACAAACAAATACATATTGCCTTAACCAAAGGAACATGGAATTTAGGAGATTCAGTAATTACTAGAATTAATTCATCACAAGTAAATAATGATCTGTTGGGAACGTTAACAAACAACGCAGACAAACAACTGGATGATATGTTTAAAGTCATTAATGAAGCGGGTAGGGGTGCAGTTATTTTTATAAACCAAGACATGCAATCGGTAAGTTTGTTAAATAGGATTCATGAACTTAGGGATTTACAAGCCAAAGGGGAAATGAAAGCCCCAAAAATAGTGATTGACAGCAAAGATTTTGGAATAGGAGCACAAATTTTACATGATATAGATATTTCTAAAATCAGATTGGTTTCTAATACAGACCAAGGAAAACGTGTGGGTATGATAGGATATGGGCTTGAAATTGTAGAATTTGTAAATTATTAGAAACTATTTTCTAACGTTAATTTAAACGAAATGAATTAGTTAAAAAATAATTCTGTTTTTTATTCAAAAAAGGTTTGCATAAACAAAAAAGCTTACTATATTTGCACTCGAAATCAACAAATGGTTGCAGCCTTATTGGAGAAATGGCAGAGCGGTCGAATGCGGCAGTCTTGAAAACTGTTGACTTTAACAGGTCCGGGGGTTCGAATCCCTCTTTCTCCGCAAAAGAAACCCGAAACGAAAGTTTCGGGTTTTTTGTTTTTAAAGTGTGTCGAAATTTCAATTTCGTAAACACTTTAAAAACAAAAAAGCTAAGGCTTTGCAAAAGCCTTATGGTTTCTTTTGCAGGTTCCCCCCACCGGGATCAACGGAGTTAATCCTTACTCTAGAATAAAATTTCAATTTCGTAAACACTTTAAAAACAAAAAAGCCAAGGCTTTGCAAAAGCCTTAGGGTTTCTTTTGCAGGTTCCCCCCATCGGGATCAACAGAGTTAATCCTTTCTTCACAAAAGAAAACCCAAAACTTTCGTTTCGGGTTTCTTGTTTTAATAGGGTGATGTACTAATGCTTTTGTAAATTCCTTTTAAGGTTTACCTACAAAGTAGCTTTATGAGCAGTAATAGCCGCTATAAAAGCATCTACTTCAATTAGTTCTTTGTTAATACGCTCTAGATCAAGTTCCTTTTCTAAAAGTGCTACCGATCCATAACTGTCCTTTCTGTTTTCAAGCAAGAACTTCTTGTACTCTAGTCGTACTTTCTTTTTTATCTCAGCTTCTTTA
>NZ_JAYURN010000056.1:0-5326 GCF_043756175.1 Flavobacterium sp. | reverse complement strand
TTCAACATGAATTTGGACTTTATAAAACAAATGAAGAAGATTTTATTCAATTACTTCGAACAATAAATAAACCCATAGTTACTGTTTTTCATACGGTTTTACCTAACCCTAATTTAACAATGCAGAAAATGGTACAAGAGATAGACAATTGTACTAATGCATTTATTGTAATGACAAATGCTTCATCAAAACTATTGGTTGAAGATTACAAGATTAATCGTGATAAAATTTCGGTAATTCCACACGGAACACATTTGGTAGAACATTCCAATAAAGATGTTTTAAAAGAAAAATATAAGGTGGAAGGGAGAAAAGTCATTTCAACTTTTGGGTTATTAAGTTCCGGAAAATGTATTGAAACTTCAATCAATGCGTTGCGAACTATTGTGAAAAAACACCCCGAAGTTTTGTTTCTAGTTATCGGAAAAACACATCCAAATGTGGTAAAAAATGATGGAGAAAAGTATCGTGAAAACCTAGAAGCCAGAATTAATGCGTTACAACTAAATGAGTACGTAAAGTTCATCAATCAATATTTACCACTACACGAATTGTTAGAATATTTGCAATTAACGGATATATATTTGTTCACATCAAAAGACAGAAATCAAGCGGTTTCTGGAACTTTTTCGTATGCGATTAGTTGTGGTTGCCCAATTATTTCGACTCCAATTCCGCACGCTATTGAAGTGTTAAATGGCGGAACTGGAATAATTATAGATTTCGAAAATGCACAACAATTGGCCGAACAGGTAAACAATTTGTTAGATGATAATCAGCTTCGTAAAAATATTTCTGCTAACGGAATTCACAAATTAGCACCAACTGCTTGGGAAAATTCAGCCATTTCTCACGCTATTTTGTTTGAACAAATTAGTAATCAAGAATTAGAATTACACTATAAAATTCCAGCAATAAACTTGAATCACTTCAAAAATTTGACTACTAATTTCGCAATGATTCAGTTTTCAATAATCAACCAACCCGACATTAGTTCAGGTTATACACTCGACGACAATGCTCGTGCTTTGGTAGCAATTTGCCAACATTATGAATTAAAGAATGAGGATAGTGATTTAAAAGACATCAATAAATATTTCAATTTTATAAAATATTGCTTACAACCAGAAGGCTATTTTTTGAATTATGTAGATGTAAATAAAAAATTCACGAAACAAAACTCCGAAAATCTTGCCGATTCTAATGGTAGAGCCATTTGGGCTTTGGGATATTTGGTATCAATAAGTGATTTATTACCAGTAGAATTAGCAGAGAATGCTAAAAAAACCTTGCAATTATCATTGGGTAATGTTTGCAAAATTCATTCACCACGAGCCATCGCATTTATCATAAAAGGAATTTATTACAACAATATTAAAAATTATTCTGATGATAATGTAAATATTTTGAAGCATTTAGCGGATAAACTAGTTCAAATGTATAAGCACGAAAATGATGAAAACTGGCATTGGTACGAAAGTTATTTAACCTACGGAAATAGCATTTTGCCAGAAGCTATGTTGTGTGCTTTTCTAGCAACTAATAATCAAGTTTACAAAGAAATTGCTAAAACTTCATTCGACTTTTTATTATCTAAAATCTTCAAAAACAATGTTATAAAAGTAGTTTCTAACAAAGGTTGGATGCAAAATAATAACGAATCATTTAAAGAACAAATAGGTGGAGAACAGCCAATTGATGTTTCTTATTCAATAATTGCTTTAAGTAAATTTTATGATGTTTTTCAAGATGAAGAGTATCTAAAAAAAATGGAAATAGCCTTCAATTGGTTCTTGGGCAAAAACCATTTACAACAAATCATTTACAATCCTTGTACTGGAGGTTGCTATGATGGTTTAGAAGATACATATATCAATTTAAATCAAGGCGCAGAATCAACCGTAAGTTATTTAATGGCAAGATTAACGATGGAGAAATATTTCGTTAAAAATGAAAAAATTACCAAGTTATTAAAAATGAATTATTCTAAAAAAATAAATAAAAATCAAAGTATTGAAATTTAAAAATCAAAGTTATGACAGCTAAAAAAACACAAATAATAGCGCCTAAAAAAAGTGATGCTAAGAAAAAAACAGAAGCCTCAAATTCTAAAACAAAATCATCAAATTCTAAACACACAATTAGAAAAAAGTTGAATGAATTTGGAGATAATGATTCACTATAAAAAATAATAAAATGGAAACACAAATTCAAAACCTATTCCTTTTAGAGGACAACCCATTGTCATCAAATAGAATTGTTGCATTTTTAGAAAACAGATTCAAAAATTCGCTTAGAATTTCAACTTTTACAAATGGTGAAACCCTTCTGGAAGAAATAGATGGTAATACGACAATCGTAATACTTGACTATGATTTAAAAGGAGAAAAAGCTGACGTGCTAATACTAGAAATTAGAAAAACAAACCCAAAAACTGAAATCATTATCCTTTCGGCAGATGAAGATATTGCAATTGCAATTGATGCATTTAGAAATGGTGCAAAAAGCTTTATTATAAAGGGAGAGCAATCTAAAAGGCAACTATTTTTAGTTATTTATAAAATACTAAACTATCCAGTAAGAATATTAACGGAGCGATTTGCTATTAATAAAATACTAGCCATTTTTATAGCCTATTTTATCATAATTGGAATTGTAGTTTATATCGGTATGAGTTTATTAAATTAATAGAAATAATAAGCTATGAATATTATAACATATACTAAAAGTTATATAACATATTTGCAATCAATATCAACCAACTTTGTAATCAATTTTAAATTTTATATAGATGACAACCGATGATATTTTAAAAGAGAAAGTTTCTAATATTATTGATATAAATTTTAACAATAACATATCAATTAGTGTTTTAGGGCAAGAAGTTACACTCAAAGGTATTGTAAAATCATACGATGAAAAAGACGAAATAGAAGAAATTACCTGGAACACGTTTGGCGTTGTTTCGGTAAATAATGAATTAGCAATTGATAACGAAAACTAGAACAAATGATTTTAAAAAACCATATTTTTCAAAGCCTAGGTAGTGATTCGTCTGACGAACACTGTAATATTTTCATAAATGAATTAATGACGATATACAATTCAGAAAAAGTACTTAACGAGACATTACCTACAATGATTAAAGATGCTAAAACGTCTGAAATAGTTACAGCATTGACTAAGCATTTAAGATTTACTCAAGAACATCTTTTGCGTTTAGAAACATTTTTCAAATCAATAAATCAACCTATAATATCTTAAAATTATGATACCAAAAATTGGAATATCCGAAATTCACTTAAAACAAAGCATCAATTTATTGTCTGTAGTTTTATCAGATGAAATGACATTGTACATCAAAACCAGAAAATTTCATTGGAATGTTGCTGGAGAAAGTTTTATGGAATTACACAAACTCTTCGAAAAACAATACACAGAATTAGAAATTACTATCGACGAAGTTGCTGAAAGAATTAGCAAATTGGGAGGAAAAACCATTGGTACAATGAACGAATTTACATTGTTATCTCGAATTGTAGAACATCCAAATAAGTACCCAGTTCAAAAAGCTATGATCTCTGAACTTTTATCAGATCACGAGATTTTAATTGCCGAATTACGCAAAGACATCGACGTTTGTGCAGACGAATGTCACGATGCCGGAACCGCCGATTTGCTTACAGGAATATTGCAACAACACGAATCTATTGCTTGGACATTGCGAAGATATTTAAGTTAGATAAATTATATTAATTAAAACAAATTTTATGTATTACGAAAACTATCATTTAGGAATTAATATTATTTGGTGGGCTTTATGGGCAATCTTATTAATTTGGATTTTGGGAATTCCTTACAATACCTCTCGAAGACATAAAAGACATACAGCTTCTTATATCTTACAAAAAAGATACGTTAGCGGAGACATCACTAAATCTGAATATTACGACAAACAAAAAATTCTAATTGAAGACGGAGAATTAAAAAAAACTTAAAATTTTTAATGCGATGAAAAATAAAGAAAAATTTCCGAAAGCAGCAAACGAACAATTAGAAAACAAAAATGGCTATCCTAAATATCCAGAAAGTGAAGATATTTATAACAAATTTGATAAAGAATTTGATATCGATCCAGAAAATATTTCTAAAAAGAAAGAAATTATCAAAATTGATAAAAATCCAACTTGGAACGAAAAGGATTTCAAACAAGACAAATCCGGCAATGATCTTGATATTCCCGGTTCTGAACTCGATGATGATCAAGAAAATATTGGTAGCGAGGACGAAGAAAATAACTCTTATAGCATTGGAGGAGATAATCACAATGACTTAGAAGAAAATAAAGGACAATAATTAAAAAAAATCATGATAAGAACAGCAAAAGCGCATTGGGAGGGAAGCCTCAAAGAAGGAAAAGGAGCATTGTCTACACAAAGTGGTGTTCTAGAAAATACAAATTACAGTTTCAAAACCCGTTTTGAAGAAGGACAAGAAGGCACAAATCCTGAAGAATTATTAGCAGCAGCACACGCGGGTTGTTTTACAATGGCAGTTACATCTATGCTTAATGCAAAAGGAATTACCGCTAATAAATTAGATACTGAAGCAACTCTAACAATGGAAGGATTAAGTATTACTGGAATTCATTTGAATATTATTGGCTCGATTCCTGGCATAAATGCAGAGGAATTTGCAACTATTACAAAAGATGCCGAAAAAAATTGTTTGATTTCTAAAGTTTTGAATATTCCAATAACATCAGAAGCCCACTTTGAAATTTAAAAATAAATAAATTCTGTTTGATCATTTTTTGTTGATTTGTCAAGTTGGCGCAACGACATCTAAAACACAGTGGGTTTTCCAACTTTCCGCCTGTGACCAACGAAATGGTACGCGAGTTAGATAATCGTTAATTAGCAAATAAAAAATGGTTATTCAGAATTTTATTTTATAAAAATTGCAAATAAATTAAAATTAAAAAAAATGAAAATAGTTATCGTATTAACATCACACAGCAAATTAGGAAATACAGAGGGTAAAACAGGTTTCTGGATAGAAGAATTTGCCACACCTTATTATATTTTTAAAGGAGCTGGAGCTAAAATTACATTAGCATCTCCAAACGGTGGACAACCACCAATTGATCCTAAAAGCGATACTCCCGATAACCAAACCGAGTCTACAATTAGGTACAAAAATGACGAAAAATTATTAAAATTAATGGCAAATACCACACCATTACAAGCTATTTCTGCCAAGGACTTTGATGCTATATTTTATCCAGGTGGTCATGGACCTTTGTGGGATTTGACTACTGATAAAA
>NZ_JAYURN010000055.1:0-16329 GCF_043756175.1 Flavobacterium sp. | reverse complement strand
GGTACCGAAATCGCTCCAAAATTTGAAGGTAAAATCGATTTCAAAAATGTAACTTTTGGATATAAACCAGATGAAGATGTCTTAAAAAGCATCAATTTATCTGTCGATGAAGGAAAAACCATTGCTATTGTAGGAGCAACTGGAGCAGGAAAATCGACAATAATTAACCTGCTAAATCGTTTTTATGAAATAAAATCAGGTACAATTTCTATCGATAGTAATGATATTACTCATTATACTCTAGATAGTTTGCGCCAACAAATAGCCATTGTTTTACAAGATGTTTTCTTATTTGCCGATACGATTTACTATAATATCACTTTAAATAATCCGGCAATTTCTAAAGAAGAAGTTATCGCTGCAGCAAAAGAAATTGGTGCGCACGAATTTATAATGAGTTTGCCAAACGGATATGATTATAATGTAAAAGAACGTGGCAATATGCTGTCATCAGGACAACGTCAATTAATTGCATTTTTGCGTGCTTATGTGAGTAAACCTAGTATTCTAATTCTTGATGAAGCCACTTCGTCTATCGATGTTTATTTAGAAGAACTCATTCAAAAAGCCACCGAAACGATTACAAAAAACAGAACATCTATAGTAATCGCACATCGTTTAGCAACGATTATAAATGCTGATAAAATTGTAGTTCTTGATAAAGGAATCGTAGTTGAAGAAGGAACACACAATCAACTATTACAAAAGGAAAATGGTTATTATCGAAAATTATATGACTCGCAGTTTGTAGCTCTTGAGGAAATATAAACACGAATTTCATGAATACAATACCATCTTTAAATTAAGCTTAAAAATCAAATCTTGCGAAACGGTTGTTAGCAGTAGTATTTATTTTTAGTCTGTTGGTGATTTTCTATTAAATATTTTCATTTTTTCACGACTAATTTTGGTTGTCATTTTATAATTATCAAGCGGCACTAATATTGGATAATTTGCAAGATTATTTACGTTTTCAAATTTTCCGTTTTTCAAATTATAAATATTGAATGACCAATAATTATGTTTTTTATAACTTTCAAAAGTTTGAGTAATTATTTCGAATTTACCATCATTGTTAAAATCTCTTTCTACTCTATTTATATATTCAATAAAAATATCAGAATATGAAATTTTATCAAAAGTTCCGTTTTTATTTTGAATTAGATAAAATACTTCACAATAATAGTTATAATTTCCGCAACCATAATTTGGAATTAAGAATTTCAAATCCTTCAATCCATCGCTATTTATATCTTCAACATAAACAGAAGTTGGTTCAGTTATTATTGACATCCTTTTTTCTATGATTTTTTGGATTTCTTTGTTTTTTTTATATATTTTTATTTCAGTGTATTCTAAACTATCAAAAACGGTAAGTTTTATAGTTAATGAGTTTAATTTATTGTAAAATTTAGGAATGTAATTTATTCTACTAATGAAGTCTTTTGTTTCAATACTGTCTTCAGTTTTCCAATTTTTATATTCTTTGTATTTAATTGCTGGAAAATTTTCAAATGAATATTGTCCTCTAACAAATAAAGTAAAAAAAAGCAACATTAATATTAGGCAATTTTTTTTCATAATATTTCTTGTAACTAATTGATTTGTGTTATTCGTGTTCTACTTTTGTAATTGATTATACAACTTCACACATTCTACCGCTTCTTTTACATCATGAACTCGGAGAATGTTAGCACCTTTTGTTAATGAAATTATATTTAAAACTGAAGTTCCGTTTAGCGCATTTCCAGGTGTGGTTTCCAACATTTTATAAATCATCGATTTTCTAGAAATTCCAACTAAAATTGGTAATTCTAGTATTTCAAACAATTCTAATTTATTTAATAATTCAAAATTTTGTTCCAAAGTTTTAGCAAAACCAAAACCTGGATCTATAATCAAATCATTAATACCAAAACTTCTAGCTTTGGCTACTTTTTCAGAAAAATAGAGCAACATATCTTTAACCAAATCATCGTAGTTTGTCATTTGACTCATCGTTTGCGGTGTGCCACGCATGTGCATCATAATGTACGGAACTTGTATTTTTGCAATGGTTTCAAACATATTGTCATCAAGACTTCCAGCAGAAATATCATTGATTATTGCTGCACCATTTTCGACAGCGATTTGAGCTACTTTACTATTGAAAGTATCAATAGAAATTATGGTTTCTGGGAAATTTTTCAAAATTAAATCAACTGTCGAAACAACACGTTTTAGTTCTTCATCCACTGAAACAATTGTAGCATTGGGTTTACTAGATTGTCCTCCAACATCAATAAAAGTGGCACCATCTTGTAACATTTTTTCTACTTGAGACAGCATCTTTTCGTCCGAAACAAATCGTCCACCATCATAAAAAGAATCTGGTGTAACATTCAAAATTCCCATTACTTTTGGCAATGATAAATCGATAAGTTGTCCTTTGCAGTTAATTGTCATTTTTGAAAATTGAAATTGTTGTTGCTATTGATATTAAAATTGCCCAAAAAGTTCTATTTTTGAAGAAATTTGATACAAATATAAATTAATAATGAGTAAAACGGCGCAACAATACGACGCAATAATCACAATTTGCCGAGATTTATTTACTAAAAAAATGAAAGATTATGGTTCCGCATGGCGCATTTTACGTTTGCCATCACTTACCGATCAGATATTTATAAAAGCACAACGCATTCGTAGTTTACAAGAAAATGAGGTTCGAAAAGTAGATGAACACGAAAGTTCAGAGTTTATTGGGATTATCAATTATTCGATAATGGCATTAATACAGCTAGACAAAGGAGTTGCCGTACAACCTGATTTATCGGTTGATGAAGCTGTGAGATTGTATGACGAAAAAATAAAATTGACGAAAGAATTGATGGAAAACAAAAATCATGATTATGGTGAAGCTTGGCGAGATATGCGAGTAAGTTCTTTGACCGATTTGATTTTACAAAAAATTCTAAGAGTGAAACAAATTGAAGATAATAAAGGGAAAACACTAGTTTCTGAAGGAATTGATGCTAATTATCAAGATATGATAAATTATGCCGTTTTTGCTTTAATATTAATGGATTTAAAAAAATAACATGTTAGTTCGAGAAGCAAAAATTGAAGATATAAAACAAATTCAAGTTGTACGAAATTCTGTAAAAGAAAACGTTTTATCTAATCCTGATTTAGTAACAGACAAAGATTGCGAAGAATTTTTATTTGAAAGAGGAAAAGGTTGGGTTTGCGAAATAGATAGTCAAATTGTTGGATTTGCAATAGTAGATATAAAAGAAAACAATATTTGGGCATTATTTTTGGACCCTAATTTTGAGAAACAAGGCATTGGAAGAAAATTACACGACACCATGCTTAATTGGTATTTCAGTCAGACGAAAGATAGTGTATGGCTTGGTACGGCTTTCAATACTAGAGCCGAAAGTTTTTACAGAAAATCTGGCTGGAAAGAAATTGGACTTCATGGGACTAAAGAAATTAAATTTGAAATGACTTTTGAAAGTTGGTCTAGTAAATAACAATTCATTAACAAAACTTAAAGCAAGTACACGTTATATTTGTAAAAACATAAAAATGGGAAACAACAAATCATTATTATCTTGGACAATTAGAATTTTAATTTCGATCTTATTTATTGTTTCGGCTGTAGCCAAAATGTATCCATCGCCTTATTTTGCTATTTCAACATTCGAAGTAAAACAGTTGTATCCGCTAGGTTTTTCCGAAATTATTGCACCTTGGTTTTCTAGAATATTAATAGGTATTGAATTAGCCTTAGGAATTCTAATCCTTCAAAATAACTTTTTACGAAAATTAATTATTCCTGTAACTATTTTACTGCTAGCCGTTTTTGTTGGTCATTTATCTTACGTAACTTTTGCAAGCGGCGGAAATTCTGGTAACTGTGGCTGTTTTGGTGAACTAATCCCAATGACACCAATTGAAGCTATTATAAAAAATATAATTGCCATTTTCTTATTGGTTTTCTTAATGTTTTTATTGCCAAAATCAGTTGTTAGTAAAAACAATTTTTGGATAGTTTCAGGCATCACGTTAGCGACTATAATTTCGATATTTTTATTGGCGCCAATAAAAAAAATCACAAACGATTTTACAGTTACTCCAATAGAAAATAATATTTCTGATACAATTCCTACAGGAAATATTACTCCAATTCTTAAAGATTCAGTTATTACTGCTGTAAAAGTTGATTCGGTAAAAAAAGCACTCCCAACAAAAATTGAAGAAGTCATTTCTACAACCGAACCTAAAAAAATTAAATCTGGTTATGCCAAATTATTTCCAAAAATAGATTCTGGTCGAAAAACATTATGCTTTTTTGTTCCTGGTTGCGATCATTGTCGTACAGCAGCAAAAGAATTAACAGAATTAAAACAAAAAAATACTAATTTTCCCGAAATTTTAATTATTTTCATGAATGAAGAAGCCGATTTAATTCCAGCCTTCTTCAAAGAAACTGGAGCTCAATATCCGTATAAAATTATCGAAATTATACCGTTTTGGAATGCATTAGGAACCGGAAAAGATACTCCTGGAGTAAAATATTTATGGAACGGAAATACCTACAAATATTATAACGGAATCACCGATAACAAATTTAATCCTATCGATTACCAAGAACTAATTAACAAACCATTTTCTGAATTAAAAAAATAAATATTTTAAACATTTAAATAAAAAAATATGAAAAAATTAACCCTCTTATTATCAGCTATATTATTGAATATTTCTTGTTCAAATGCTCAAAAAGCAGAATTCTCTAAAGAAGCTTTATCAAACAAATTGGTAAATGTTGATGGAAGCGAAACTAATTTAGCAAACATTATTAAAAAACATGAAGGCAAAACCGTTGTTATAGAAGTTTGGGCTTCATGGTGTAGTGATTGTGTGAAAAACATGCCCAATATTAAAGAGCTTCAAAAATCTTATCCTAAAGTTGATTTTGTATTTCTTTCTTGCGACAAAACACAAGAAGCTTGGGTAAAAGGAATAGAAAAACATGAACTAAATGGCGATCATTATTTAATACCAGATGGCATGAAAGGTGCTTTTGGAAAATCTATCAATTTAGATTGGATTCCTAGATATATTATTATCGACAAAAAAGGAAAAATAGCTTTATATAAAGCCATTGAAACAGATAAAGAGCAAGTAAATACTTTATTAAAAAGCCTAAACTAATGAGAGCTAAAATTGTAGCTGGAAACTGGAAAATGAATAAAAATTCGGAAGAAACCGAAGATTTAATTAATGAGTTAATAGATAAATTACCTACCGATAGTAGTACTAAAATAATTATTGCACCAACTTTTATAAATCTAGCTTCAGCTGTCGATCATACTGAATTTACAAATATTCGTGTCGCGGCACAAAATATGCACCATGCAGAAAATGGCGCTTATACTGGCGAAATTTCGGCTAATATGTTAAAAAGTATTGGTGTAAACACTGTAATTCTTGGACATTCAGAACGCAGAGCAATTTTTCAGGAAAACGATGCTATGATTTCGTTTAAGATTGATACTGCTTTGAAACACGAAATGGCTGTTATTTTTTGTTTTGGAGAAGAATTAAAAGACCGTCAAAACAAACAACATTTTAATATAGTTGAAAACCAATTACGTGACGGATTATTTCATATAGACAAATCGGCATGGACAAATATAATTTTAGCTTACGAACCAGTTTGGGCCATAGGAACTGGAGAAACTGCAAGTCCAGACCAAGCACAAGAAATGCATGAATTTATTAGAGAAACCGTTCGTAAAGTTTTTGGTAGCGATATAGCCGAAGATGTTTCTATTTTATATGGAGGAAGTGTAAAACCAGATAATGCCAAAGAAATTTTCTCTAAACCAGATGTTGATGGTGGATTAATAGGTGGAGCCGCATTAAAAGCTGATGATTTTGTAGCGATTGTTAATGCGATTTAATAAAAAAAGCTCATTAGAAAAATTCCTAATGAGCTTCTAACCAAACATAAAACAAACAAAACTAAAATTTATAAGTGATTTTCCATTTTAAATAAACAGGTACTTCTTTATTAATATTTATTCTATTAAAATTAACACTACCATTACCTCTTAAATTATCAAAATTAAAACTAGGCTCATCCGCATAAATATTAAAAAAATTTCGCATTGATAATCTAAAATAAAACCTATTATAATTGTATATTATTTTAATATCCGATGACAGATAATCTGCTGCCGTTTCTAAAAAACTATATTCTACTACATTTTTTACTATTATATTATGATGATTCATCTTTATTTCTCTTGAATACTGAGAAAATCCTCTAATTGTGAAACTAAGTAATAAAAATATTAATACCTTTTTCATAATATATTAAAACCTATAAGTCAATTTAGCTTTAATGAACAATGGCGCTCCTGGTGTAAAATGTATTTCTTCAACACTCACTGTTTCATTTTGCAATTGACTTTCCGTTGCAAACTGGGTTTCATTCCATTTTGTATTGAAAATATTTTCTGCCGAAATTCCAAAAGTTACATTTCTGTATTCATAATTTACATTCAAATCTGAAATCACATATCCTTTTGCTTCGATTGAATTGTCTTCATTGGCTGGACGAGATTTTAGATATCTATAATGAAATCCTCCTGAGAAACCTTTGTATTTATTAACACTCAATCCTCCTGTCGATGTAAAATCGGGCGCCAACGGGATATAATCTAGCCCTTTTGGTGCATCAATACTTCTGGCATAAGTATAATTAACATCAGTATCAAAAAACAAATAATTAGATAACTGATAACGCAAACCAAAATCGAAACCAATTCGTTTTGTTCTTCCAGAAATTTCGACCGTTGCAGCATCTCCAACATATACTAATTCTTCTTGCAAGTTTAGCATGCAAATAGCTGAATTTACCAATAATTTAGGAAATGGTTTAGCTATAATTCCTAAATCAGAGCCAAAAGCTGTTGGCAAAATTTGTTTTCCTGAATTAGCAACCACCACTCGAGTATCGTTAGAATGAAATCCAAATCCAGATTTCAAGTAAAACTGTAAATTATTATTTTGAGTAAAAATAAAATTCATTTTTGGTGAAAATTTAGCTTTATTTTCAGTTTCAGTTTTATAATTTGTTGCCAATTTATTTTGATAATCAAACTTAAAATAATCGAATCTTATCGCTGGATTTATCTTCAGTTTCCCGAAATCGAATTCAGAATTCAGGTAAGAAAAAATATTGGTTTGGTCTATATCTCCTAATTTCAAATTATTCAAAGTTGTGTAACGCCCAACTGTATGAGATAATTCAGTGTTTTTTGTAGCATCATTTCTGAAACCAAAACCCAATTGAAAATTAGAATTTTCTAGTTTTTTATTCAATTCCGTATTTAGACCAAAAATATCTCTATTCTCTTTTTGGCGTATTTGATCTCCATTTATTGGATCTTCTAAGAAGAATGTAAAATTAGAATACAACTCAAAATTATATTTTGAATAAAAAGCATTTGCTTTTAGCAACGTATTTTCATCTATCGGTTTTGATATCGAAACATTAAAATTTGTTCTCGAAGTTTTTCCGCCTTCAGTATCATCAACAGCACCAAATCTTGAAATTAATCCTGAATCAATCAACCTTTGCGGAATTTGTCCAGAAGCATCCCATTTACTGGTAAAATGAGAAGCATTAATAGAGAATTTACTGTTATCGGCAAAAACTGATGTATATTTTGTAAATAAATTAATACGTTTAAAATTTTGTGGTGAGTCGAACGCACCGTCGGTCATGATATATTCTGTTGCTAAATAAGCATTCTGATTTTTCTGCTTTTCTAATAAATTAAAAAGTCCGACCGTTTTGAATGTGTTAAATTGTCCTGCTTCAACACTTATCATATTCTTCTCTATTTTTTCTTTTGTTAAAAACGAAACATAGCCTGCCGTTGCAAAATCTCCTTTATTGGCATAATAAGTTCCTTTTCCAAAATCTATTTTTTCGACCGTTTCTGGAATCACAAAATGCAAATCGGCATAGCCTTGACCGTGAGCATGAGAAACCATATTTACTGGAATTCCATCTACTGAAACGGCAATATCTGTTCCGTGATCTATGTCGAAACCACGCAAAAACATTTGTTCTGCTTTTCCGCCACCAGCATGCTGACCAATGAATAAACCTGGTACTTTTCGCAGAATTTCTTGCGAAGAATTTACTGGCGTAGTTTGCAAATCTATTTTAGAAATCACATTCATCGCATTTAACCTTGACTGAATAACAACTTGGTCAAGACTAAATGAATCGTCTTCTAAAACTATCGAAATCTCGTTTGAAACAATTGTATATTCTAACTTTTTAAATCCCAAAGCTGTAATAATTAGTACATCTGAAATATTAGTTTTATCGATATTAAAATTTCCAAATTCATCGGTATGTGCATGATATTTAGAATTTATATTTAATAAATATGCGTTCTCAACAGGATTTCCTAATGAATCAATTACTATACCTTTTTGCATTTGTGCAAAACTTGAAAATGTAATGAATGAAATTAAGATTGCAAAAAGTGAGTTCATTACAAATTATTTATTTTTTGTTCAAAAACTGGACCTAATTCATACAAACTAGATTGCAATTCTTTTTTTATAGGAGTTACTTTAGATAATAAATTATTGGCTTTATAAATAGTTGCTAAATGATAATTTAATTTTGGTTCAAAAGATTTACCAACCACATACTTTTCTTCAATTTCTAACGCTTTTTTGGTATCGCCAAGATTATAATAAGACCAAGCTAGTAAATCATAAGAATCCGGAGTTGGACGATGTTCAACTTCTATTTTTGCAATTTCTAATGCTTTTGATGCTGTAGCTTTATCATCTGCATAAATTAAAGTATTGTATTTGTTATACATCGCTCCATAATTATAATCTGTTAGCATTTTAAAATAAGAACTTAAATTTTGTTTTTTGCCAGCTGTATTTTTCTCATATTCTGCAATTTGAGATTTTAATAAATAAAAATCAGGCGAATTGTGTTTTTTAGAAACCACATCGATAATTCGTTTGGCTTCGGTTGTGTTTTTTTCATGAGAAAAAGCAATCCAAGCAATCCCTTTTAACGCATAGGAATTATTAGGCTCTACGGCTAATGTTTTTAAGTAATAATCATAAGAAGTTTTAATATTTCCTGCATGGCCGTTTAGATCTCCAAGATTAGAAAATGTCCATATTTTCAATGCTATATTGTCATTTTTAACAGCAACTTCTTTGGCTTTTTCCATAAATGAAATAGCTGTTTTTAAATCTCCTAAATGATCATTCCATTTCGAAATTCTAATTAAATAATCAAAATCTTTCATATCAGTTAAAGCATTTAGGTTTTTCTGAGCTTCAGTATAATTCCCCAATTCCATATTTACATCAAAAAGTAATTTCTGAGTTTCCTTCATTCCTTCTCCAATTGCCAAAGCTTTGTTTGCCAATACTAAAGCTTCTTTGAAACGATGTTGTGAAATATAATTTCTACCCAAAGAACGAATGGTTCCTACATAAGCATATTTGAAAGTTTCGTTCGATTTTAACAATAATTCTTCGGTTTTGTACAAATCATTAATATTTCCAGTTATTTCAAATAATTTCGCATAATTTGAAGCTATTTGAGATAAATAGGTAATTTGATTTGGAGCTGCATCGAATTTTTTTTGCCAAAAATCTATTTCAGACTTTGCAAAATCTAACGATTTGTTTTCTTTCATTTCTAGAAAGACATTATAATCTTTTGGGTTGGTAACTTGATTTGAATTTTTTTCGCAACTTATCATTACTAAAGTGGCAAAAAACAGCATTAATAAATTAAATGTTTTCATTACGTTTGTTTTTGTTTGTTATGTTATGTTTTGAAAAAAAATTAGAGCGTATAATTTTTATACGCTCTAATTATAAATAATTTACCAAGCAGAAGCTAAGTAAGGAAATGAGGCAGAAAAGGTTTTATCGTTTGCATTTACGTGATCTGAAGTAAGTGCTGCATTTGACGTTCCAGATGGACCACCAAAAATAAGAAGTAATTCAGTATCAATAACATCATCGGCAAGAGCACGACCAGTCAATACATTTGTACCATCAAAAAATGTAGTTGTTCCAGTTTTTTTAACACCTAAAACGTCTGTAGCTAATAATCCTGTAAACTGAGCTGCTGTTTGACCCAAAGCATTTGTTGTATATCCAGAATTTAAAGCCAATAATCTTGACTGAAAAATAGATTGATAATTCGCACCCATCGTTGAAGGAATTGCAGCATTAAAAGCATCTTTAGGAGCTCCAGAGGCAATAAAAACAGTATTTATTGCTGGTCTAGCCATTTGATCTTTTTGAACATAAGTTCCCGAGAAATCAGTTTCTGGTGTAACAGGAGCAACTGATTCGTCATCATTATTACAACTTGTAAACATTGCTATTCCTACAAATGACAATGCTATAATTTTAAATTTATTTGTCTTCATCTTTTTACTTTTATTAAAAATTAAATTATTGTTTTTGTTTAGTCTCAGCCCAAACATTGATAGTTGCAGAAGTTCCTAACATAGATTTTGGTACTTCAACAATTGTAGCTAAAACATTTGTTCCTGCAAAAGTATCCGTTCCAGGATTGTTAAATCCAGTTGCTGTTCCTCCAAGAATAGCTTTAAACTGATTCAAATCGAAAAAGAATGGATCATCTCTTGGTCCTGCAAAAAATTTCATTCCGTTTGAAGTTGAAGTAATTGGTGTTCCTCCATAAGTAGAAATATCTACACTTCCTGAGGCTCCTGCCGTTTTTACAGTACTTGTTGTTCCAGTTGTCCCTGGTGCAATTGGTCCAAAAAAGTACATTTTACCACCTCTCTTAATTGCTTGAATAACTAGGTCTTCTACATTGTCACCTGTGTTGTCAATGTTAATCTCTGTCATTACATTTTCGTTGAAAGCTGCTGTTGCTGATGCACCAGGACTTAACAATCCTTGGGTGTTAACTACAAACACCATATTGTTTGTGTCTTGTCCTTGAAAAGCATACACATCTGTAATGTCATTTGCATTACCCGTTACCGCTGGAGCATCTGCGTGGTCAGCAGCAATTAAGATTAGACCCGAAATCGCAACAAACGATAGACC
Organism: Flavobacterium sp.; assembly: GCF_043756175.1. Taxonomy (GTDB): domain Bacteria; phylum Bacteroidota; class Bacteroidia; order Flavobacteriales; family Flavobacteriaceae; genus Flavobacterium. The sequence continues at coordinate 5,178 of NZ_JAYURN010000055.1, read as the reverse complement.
TAATAACATTTTTGTTTTTTTCATTGTTTTAAATTTTTTAATGATTATAAATTGATTTACGGAGAATAGTTATTTATGGTTTTAAAAAAAGTAATATTTTTTCAAAATTAATTACAACTACTTGATTATTAGTTATTTAATTATTTAATTATTTTTAAAATAAATTCAAACCAAGTATTAATTATCATATTAAATAAAGATTACATAGATTTGTGTTAACCAAAAAACAATTTTATGTCACAAGAGGAAGTTTTAGTATTAATAAAAGAAAAAGACAGTCGTGCTTATACCATATTATATGATATGTATTCTAAAAGTCTTTTTGCAGTGATTATCAATTTGGTAAAAGACCGAGAAGAATCAGAAGATGTCTTACAAGAAGTTTTCGTGAAAATTTGGAAAAATATAGATTCATATAATGAGAGCAAAGGTCGTTTTTATACTTGGGCACTTAATATTGCTCGAAATACGAGTATCGATAAAATGCGTTCTAAAAACTTTAACAATAGTAAAAAAAACCTATCGTCCGATAATTTCGTACATCTATTAGATGACAGTAATAAATTAATTAATAAGATTGATACTATTGGAATTCAAGAATTTGTAAAGAAGCTAAAGCCAAAGTGTATTGCCATAATAGATTTATTATTCTTTAAAGGTTACACACAGCAAGAAGCTTCGGAAGAATTGGAGATACCATTAGGAACTGTAAAAACACAAAATAGAAATTGTATTAACGATTTAAGAAATTTTCTACACGTATAATTATGGATATAAAAGAATATATAGAATCAGGAACATTAGAACTCTACGTTTACGGTTTACTCAACGAAACCGAAAATTTGGAAGTTGCACAAATGGCGAAAAAACACAAAGAAATTGATGATGAAATTGTTTCTATAGAAAAGGCAATAGTAAATCTTTCAACTAGTTTTTCACCTTTTTTATCGGTCGAAAATTTTGCTAAAATAAAATCTAAATTAGATATAAAACACACGAAAGTAATCGATTTAAAACCGACAAATAATCGTTTCAATTATATTGGTTGGGCTGCGGCAGCAATATTCCTTTTAGGAATTGGTTTGCAATACAATCAACAAGTTACTTTTAAAAATAATATTGTTGCTCTCGAAAAAGAGAAAACAAAATTAAACGATGTCTTGATTTCAAATGAAAACAGAAACGACAAAACTAAAAAAGCATTAGCAGTAATTCGCGATTCTAAAAATACTGTAATTAGCCTCGCGGGACAAACTGTTGCGCCAACGGCATCGGCAAAAGTATATTGGAACAAAGAAACACAAGTAGTATATATAGATGCTTCGGGCTTACCAGAACCACCAGAAGGGATGGTTTATCAAGTTTGGTCGCTTAAACTAAAACCAGAACTAACACCTACAAGTATCGGATTATTGTCTGACTTTACAGCAGAAAACAATAAAATTTTTGCTGTAAGTAAAACTGGAAACGCTGAAGCTTTTGGAATTACACTAGAACCGGCTGGCGGAAGCAAATCGCCTACCATGGATCAATTATATACTTTAGGAGTAGTTTAAAATCTCCATGTATTTATAAAAAGTAAAACCACTCAAGACGAGTGGTTTTACTTTTTTATATATTTAACCAAAGCCAAAATGTACAGAAATAAAGCTGCAAAAAGACAACCCATTTCGAAGCCTAAATTCTCTTTTGCAGTTCTAGCCAAAAGCATAAAAACAGTTCCGAAAATAAATAAGTGCAATGGTTTGAGATTATTATAATATTCTTTCATATTTTATTTAAAAAAAGAGTCTACAAATTCGTATTTGTTAAAAACCTGCAAATCGTTTATACCTTCTCCTACTCCAATATATTTTACAGGAATCTTAAATTGGTCTGAAATTCCTATTACAACGCCACCTTTTGCTGTTCCGTCTAGTTTTGTAACAGCTAGACAAGTGACTTCAGTTGCTGCAGTAAATTGTTTGGCTTGCTCAAAGGCATTCTGACCAGTAGAACCGTCAAGAACCAACATTACATCGTGTGGCGCCTCTGGAATTACTTTTTCCATAACACGTTTTATTTTGGTTAGTTCGTTCATTAAACCTACTTTATTATGCAAACGACCAGCAGTATCTATAATAACGACATCAGCGTTTTGAGCTACAGCACTTTGCAAAGTATCGAAAGCTACTGATGCTGGATCACTTCCCATTTGTTGTCTTACTATGGGAACTCCTACTCTATCAGCCCAAATTTGCAATTGATCGATGGCGGCAGCTCTAAAAGTATCACCAGCTCCAAGAACTACACTATAACCTGATTTTTTGAACTGATTGGCTAATTTTCCAATTGTAGTTGTTTTCCCTACTCCATTTACGCCCACTACCATAATCACGTAAGGTTTTTTATCTTTTGGAATTTCAAATTCAGAGGCTTCGCCTGAGTTGGTTTCGGATAAAAGCCCTGCTATTTCTTCTCGAAGTATTTTGTTGAGTTCGTCTGTTCCTAGATATTTGTCGTTAGAAACACGAGCCTCGATTCGTTGAATGATTTTTAGGGTGGTATTTACTCCTACGTCTGATGATACGAGAATTTCTTCTAGATTATCTAGAACATCATCATCGACTTTAGATTTTCCGGCTACGGCTTTTGTGAGTTTTGATAAAAAAGAGGTGCTAGATTTTTCTAGTCCTTTGTCTAGATCTTCTTTTTTTTCTGAGGAGAATATTTTTTTAAAAAAATTCATTTGGTTTGGTTTTTTAGATAATTAGATTTTTAGATAACTATCTAAAAACCCAAAATTTAATAGAAGCATACAACTGTCGTTTAGACTCTCGTCTTTAATGACGAGACAGAAAAATGGTTTAATAAATTCGAAAATGCTTTGCTTCTAAAAAATTTACGCACAAATATAAAATAAAAAAGCTACTTCCGAAAGAAAGTAGCTTTAGTATATTGTTATGTTAGATTATTTCTTTTTTAAGAATGTATCTACTTCTTCTGGTGTCATAATTGCTTCAACAAAAGTGTAAGCCCCAGTTGTAGGAGATTTCACCATTTTGATTGCTTTAGATAATCTCTTAGAAGCTGTTTGTAAAGTTGCTACGGTTTTCTTTGCCATGACTTATATTATTTAATTTCTTTATGAACAGTTACTCTTTTCAATACTGGATTGAATTTTTTGATCTCCAAACGATCTGGAGTATTCTTTTTGTTTTTAGTTGTAATGTAACGTGAAGTTCCAGCTACGCCAGAAGCTTTGTGCTCAGTACATTCTAAAATTACTTGTATTCTATTACCTTTCTTTGCCATCTTGCTATATAGTTTTTAGGACCGGATTATTTTATAAATCCTTCTGACTGCGCTTTTTTCAAAACTGCAGAAATTCCGTTTTTGTTAATCGTTTTGATTGTAGAAGCTGCTACTCTTAGAGTAATCCATCTGTCTTCTTCAGGAAGGTAAAAACGCTTTTTAATCAAGTTCACAGAGAATTTTCTCTTTGTCTTGTTCATTGCGTGAGAAACGTTATTTCCTACCATCGCTCTTTTACCAGTAAGGTCACAAATTCTTGACATTATATTATCTTTTATCGTTATTCAAAATTCAGAGTGCAAAAGAACGAAAAATAAATGGTTGTAGCAAATTATTTTTAGTAGTTTTTTAAAATTTCTTTATAAATTATTTCTAAAGCTTGATTTACGGTTCTATCTATCACTTTCTCACGTGGTTGGCCAAAATTAAATTTTTCAGAAAAAATACCTTTTGACGTGGCGATTGCGATAAAAACAGTTCCAACTTCTGCATTTGAATCACCTATGTTTGGTCCAGCATTTCCGGTTGTGGCAATTGCAAAATCTGTTTTAAACATTTTTTGAGATTGTAAAGCCATTGCTTCTGCAACTTGTTTACTTACTACCGAAAATTCATTAATTACTTCTTGCGAAATACCCAAAACACCCACTTTAGTTTCGGTTGCATAACTTACAATGCTTCCTTTGAAATAATTTGACGAACCCGAAACTGATGTTAATTTTGAAGCAATTTTTCCGCCTGTACAACTTTCGGCAGTAGAAATGGTCAATCTTTTATCAGTTAACAACTTCCCTAAAACTACTTCGATGGTTTCGTCTTCTTCGAAACCAACAATACAATCGGAAATTAATAATTGTAATTTTTCGACTTGTGTCTTGATTTCGTTTTGCAATAAACTTTCATTCGTTCCTCGAGCAGACAATCTTAATCTTACTCGTCCCGGACTTGGCAAATAAGCTAATTTGATGATTTCAGGTAAATTGTCTTCCCAAGTTTCTATCCGTTCAGCAAGTAAACTTTCACCAACTCCATAAGTTAAAATAGTTTTGTGAATAATAAACGGTCGTTCATATTTTGAAATTAATTTTGGAATCACCTCATTTTCCATCAAATATTTCATCTCGTAAGGAACGCCTGGCAAGGAAATAAAAACTGTATTTTCATTTTGTAACCACATTCCAGGTGCGGTTCCTACAAGATTAAAAAGCACTTCGCATTTTGAAGGCACAAGTGCTTGATCTTGATTGAGTTTTGTAATTGGTCGTTTAAAATATTGCTCTATAAGCTTTGTAACGTGAACTAATACTTTTTGATCAAATATTAATTCATCATCAAAATATTCACAGAGTGTTTTCTTAGTAATATCATCTTTTGTTGGACCTAAACCACCAGTTATAATAACAACATCGACGTTGTTTTGTAAAGATGAAAGTGTCTTTAGAATATGCTGCTTATCATCTGATATTGAATGCATTTCGCATACACCAATTCCAATTTTATCTAAAAATTTGGCTATTACGCCTGAATTTGTATCGACAATTTGTCCAATAAGGATTTCATCGCCAACTGTTACTATTGCTGCTTTCATTCTATATTTGTGAGTTTGTCTTTAAGATTTAAAAAAGTCATAAAAAACAATAAGTATCATTATTAATAGTACTATTATAAAAAATTTAAAATATAAATATCGTATCTTTTTTTCTAATGAATAATCGATTAAACCAATTGTTTCAGTTCCTGCAATAATTTGAGTTTCTTTTAGTAAAGAATCCATTTTAATTTTATCTCTATCTAATGAAAAATAACTTATATCAGTAAATATTGAAGGTTGATTTTCTAAATCTACATAAAAATCAATTCCGTTTTTTATTAACTCAATTTCAA
>NZ_JAYURN010000054.1:0-16443 GCF_043756175.1 Flavobacterium sp. | reverse complement strand
TCGTGGCCGAGCGGCTAGGCTGGGCTCTGCAAAAGCTCCTACTCCGGTTCGAATCCGGACGATGCCTCAAGAAGAGATACAGAAATGTGTCTCTTTTTTTTATGGATGATTTTTAGAAAAAATTAATTAAATATATGGTTCGAATCCGTCCCGAAGCTTCGGGAGATGCCTCTAAAACCTTAAAAGAAATTTGGAGGTTTTTTTATGTTTAAATTTTGAGTATTACTGACTTAAATCTTAATTTTTGAAGCGATTTTCCTTATTTTTATGATTGGTGTTTTAGCAATTGACAAGTTTAAATTTGAGGTAAAGGTAATTTTATGAATAATAATTAGTGTTCCTTTATTATTGTTGTTTATTTCATCATAAATCTCCTTAGAAATTTTATTTCCTTGTAAATCAAAACTAGCTAAAGTATCACCATTTTCGTTGGTTAAATAAATTCTAAAGCTCGTTACGGTAATGTTATAATCTATTAAAAAATCTATTAATTTAATCGTTATTTCTGCGTTTAGTAATTCTTTATTTGGAATCTCTAATGTACAATCGCTGTTTATACAACCTTTCTGATTAACGAGTAAGACAGCTGAAGGAAGGTCTTTTATTTTAAACGTGTGTTCTTCATAAACATTTGTACTGTCGGAAGTTTCTATTTCGACCAAAACCTTGGTTGTATTCCCGAATTTTGGTTTAATATTATATAATCCGTTTTCATCTTGAGTAAGGGCATCACCTTTTATTTTAAATGGTTTTGAGTCTTTTACAGCAAGAGAAATAGGATTATAAATTCCTCTATAAACAACATTTAAATGGTTTAAACTTATTAAAGAAAGGTTAGGTTTTACTGTATGTATCGAATCATTTTGGGCGTAAAATGATAGTGGCAATAATAGTAATGCAAATAATTTTTTCATAAATATATAGTTTTATGAAGTAAGTTTATAAGTAAATTACTTCTTCTCAATCTTCTCAATCGTATTAGTAACAAAAGTTTTGTCGCTAGGAAACCAACCTTGAGAAAGCAAAAAAGCACCAAAAATAATCAATAAAATACTGCTTAGTTTTTTAATTTTAATAATGTTTTCTGTAGTTAATTTGTTTCTTAATTGCTTGGATAAAAGTATTTTACCAATATCAGTAATGATATAAGTGATAATTACGGTGGTAAAAAACCAAATCACATTAGAAAGATCCATATGCATTTTAGGTACAAAAGTAATAATGATTAATAACCAAAAACCTAGAACTCCAATGTTGATGAAGTTGAGTAAAAATCCTTTTATAAATAGGTTTAAATAATCTTTTTTTATCAATTCGACCGCTTCTTCTTCGACTTCTGCTTTGTGTGCTTTACGTAATTTAAAATACGAAATTAGACCATAAGTTACCATGATAATTCCACCAAAAATAAATAACGCTGGATCATCTTTTAAACTCTGAATTAATCTGTAACTTCCCAAATAAGCTACGCCTATAAAAAAAACATCGGCTAAAATAACACCTAAATCAAAGATTAAAGCAGCACGAAAACCTTTTGTTATACTAATTTCTAGAAGCACGAAAAAAACAGGTCCTATCATGAAACTTAAAAATATTCCTAATGGGATTCCGTTGCCTAAAATATATTGAATCATAAAATTTTTTTAGTTAATACTCAGATGACGCAAGTTAGAATTTAAATTTTAAAAATTAAACTAACGTTTACTTATTACGATATGCCCGCCTAAAACTTTTTTCTCATTCACTTGTTTTGGGTTTCCGTAAATAGTTATTGTGCCTCCAGCTCTTGTTTTTGCATCTACTAAATCGGTAGCAAACACATCGGAAAATCCTCCTGCATTAACAGAAACTATAGTTTGAGAAGTAATGCATTTTTCTGCTTCTAGTTTTCCTCCAGAGTTAGTAACTGCATCTAAATTTTGTGCTTTTCCGGATAGTTTTATGACAGAACCATTATAGGATCTTACTGCAATTCTTTGTGCATCGACAATTACTTTTATTTGAGATCCTTCTTTTGCGATAAGACTAAAATCTAATGCTTTAATTTCGGTATCACAAGAAACGTAAGAACCTTCATTAGCTTCTAATCCTTCTATTTTTGTAAAATAAACACGTACAATTAAATCTTCTCCATTTAAAAAATTTCCTATTGGAAGTCTTATTTTTAACTCGCCATTATTGTTTACAATTTCAGCTTCATTTTCGAATTTTCCTTTTAGTTCTATCTTATTTTCAGTTGATTGTATTAATTGAACTGAAATTTTATCGAAAGCTGTAACTTTAGTAAAATCGCCAACATTTTTTGTTACTTGTGCTGTAATTAAGTTAGTTACCACTAAAAATGGGATTATAAATAATTTTTTCATAATTAATTATTCTTTTCTTCTTAAAAAATTAAAATCTAACTGTTTCTTCACTAAATCGGCATTTTTTACTTTAACCCAAACTTCGTCACCTAATTGTAATAAAGATTTAGAAATTTCGCCAACTAAAGCATATTGTTTTTCATCGAAAGTATAATAATCATCTTTTATATCACGAATACGAACCATTCCTTCGCATTTATTTTCGATGATTTCTACATAAATTCCCCATTCGGTCACACCAGAAATAACACCTAAAAACTCTTGATCTTGGTGGTTTTGCATGTATTTTACTTGCATATATTTTATAGAATCACGTTCTGCATTAGTAGCTAAACCTTCCATATTTGAAGAATGTTGGCATTTTGTTTCGTACGTTTCTTCGTCGACAGATTTTCCTCCATCTAAATAAAATTGCAACAAACGATGTACCATAACGTCTGGATAACGACGAATTGGTGAAGTAAAATGAGAATAATAATCGAAAGCTAATCCGTAATGACCAATATTATCAGTCGAATATTTAGCTTTACTCATCGTTCGAATCGCTAAAGTATCAATAAGATTTTGCTCTTTTTTTCCATTTACATCTTCCATTAATTGATTCAATGCTTTCGATATTTCACCACCTCTAAAATCTATTTTATAACCAAATTTTGCAATAACAGCTTGCATCGCAAACAATTTATCTTCATTTGGTTCATCATGAATTCTGTAAATAAACGTTTTCTTTTGTTTGCCAATATATTCAGCTACTTTTCTATTAGCTAAAAGCATGAATTCTTCAATAAGATGATTGGCATCTTTTGAAACTTTAAAAAAGACACCTTCTGGTTCTCCGTCTTCACTTAAGTTAAACTTTACTTCAACTTTATCAAAAGAAATAGCGCCATCATTCATACGTTTGCGACGCATAATTTTTGCTAATTCATCTAGTTTTAAAGTTGCCGCTACAATTTCATCAGAAACTACATAAGAACTTCCTGTAATCGAAGTTTCGACAGGAATTGTATTGTCTTTTGTTTCTATAATATACTGCGCTTCTTCGTATGCAAAACGTTGGTTAGAATCGATTACTGTTCTTCCAAACCATTGGTTGATAACGGTTGCTTTTTCATCGATTTCGAAAATAGCTGAAAACGTATATTTTTCTTCATTTGGTCTTAAAGAACAAGCAAAATTTGACAATACTTCAGGTAACATTGGTACAACACGATCTACTAAATATACTGAAGTTGCACGTTGATACGCTTCATCATCTAGGATTGTTCCTTCTTGTAGATAATGAGAAACATCGGCAATGTGAATACCAATTTCGTAGTTTCCGTTTTCTAGTTTTTTAAACGAAAGTGCATCATCAAAATCTTTAGCATCTTTAGGATCGATAGTAAAAGTTAATGTTTGTCGCATATCACGACGCTTAGCAATTTCATCTTCTTGAATAGAAGTATCTATTTTTTGTGCAAAAACTTCTACTTCTACAGGGAATTCAGCAGGCAAACCATATTCAGCCAAAATAGCATGAATTTCGGTGTTGTGTTCTCCTGGTTTTCCTAAAACTTTAGTTACGGTTCCAAAAGGAGAATCTGCTTTTTTAGGCCAATCTTCAATATGCACTAAAACGACATCGCCTTGTTGTGCTTCTCCAATTTTTGCTAATGGAATAAAAATATCCGTGTACATTTTAGGATTTGCAGTACTTACAAACGCAAAATTCTTCTGAATATCTATAACACCTACGAAATCTGTTTTAGCTCGTTCTACGACTTCTATAACTTCTCCTTCAGGACGTTTTCCTTTTCTTCGGTTATAGACATATACTTTTACAATGTCTTTATCTAAAGCGTGATTTAAGTTATTGGTTGGTATAAATACATCTTCTCCGAAATCAGGACAAACAAAATAAGCTGTTTTTCGAGAAGTCATGTCTATTTTTCCTTCATAATAATCTTGTGAAATTCCTTTTACTAGATATTTTCCAGGTTCGGTTTCTACAATTTTTTTTTGTGAAGCTAGGATTTTTAAATCCTTAATAATTTCATTTCTACTTTTAGTATCATCTACTTCTAGAAGTGCTGAAATTTGTTTATAATTAAAAGGTTTATTCGCGTTTTGTGATAGTACTTTTAAAATCTTTGTTGAGAAATCTTTCTCATTTTTTCCAAACTTTTTTGGCATTTTACTCATAATTCATTTTTATAAAGTTGAAATTTACGAATAAGATATTAGATTTCAGAATTTAGATTTCAGATTTAAATAAAATATAACTTTTTGAGGAGAGATGAAAAGATAATAGACGGATAGATAATAGATAAATACTAACATCTATATTTTTTTTAGTCTTTCATCTATCAATCTATTATCTCTTTGTCTTTTTCAAAGTTGTCAACATTTATTAAATAATACAAAAAGAAAATTTAAATTTAAATAATTTATTGGTGGTTATTATAGCGTGTTAATAGTTACTATAACTTTAGTTTATTTTGTGTTTTTTTTGAGTTGTAAGTTTTTATAATGACTTATCAACATACTTTTAAATACTTAAAATATTGATTTTAAACTGATTTTAAAAAGCTATTAACAACTGTTAGTAATTATAAAACTATAGTTTTTGTAAATAAGAATTTTTTAATTTTTTGTTGATAAACCAATTTTTTGTATTGATAAGTTTTACAAAAAAACTCGAAACTAAATTAGGATTTTCATTCTTGGTTTTGGATTACAATTTAAAATTAAACTTCCAAAAAAAACTTCTAAAATTCTTTCTAAAGTTGTCAACAAAAGTTGTTAAGTTATCGTTAACTGAATATCAAGGAATTACGTTTGGTTATTAACAATGTAAAATTTTAACATATATATTATTAAAAACAACTGATTTACAGTTAATTAGTTTATTTTATATTTTAGTTGAATAAACAAAACAACATAGAAGCAAATCTACATATCTTTCCTTAAATTTGTAACCACAAACACAACTACAATGAAAATATCTATCGGAAACGACCACGCAGGACCAGATTACAAAAAAGAGATTGTTCAGTTTTTAGAACAAAAAGGACATACTATAACAAACCACGGAACAGATACTTTTGACAGTGTCGATTATCCAGATTTTGGTCATAAAGTTGCCACTGATGTTTCTGAAGGAAAAGCCGATTTTGGTATTATCATTTGCGGAAGCGGAAACGGAATCGCCATGTCAGCCAACAAACACCAAGGAATTCGCGCTGCTTTATGTTGGATTAAAGAAATTGCTGCTTTAGCTCGACAACATAATGATGCTAATATTATAAGTATTCCAGCAAGATATACTTCAATTCAACAAGCTATTGAAATGGTAGATGTTTTCTTAACTACTGATTTTGAAGGAGGAAGACATGCTACGAGAGTGGGAAAAATAAGTTGTTAAGAATCGATTATTAGATTATTCGAATAATCCAAAAATCCAAAAATAGAATAATCTAAAATGAGCCATAACCATTCACATTACGAAGTAAAAGGTAAAAATCTATTATTTTCGATAGTTTTGAATACTGTTATTACAGTAGCGCAAGTTATTGGAGGTATTCTTTCGGGAAGTTTGGCTTTAATTTCCGATGCATTACATAATTTTTCTGATGTTTTAACTTTAATTTTCAGTTACATAGCCAATGTTTTATCAAAAAGAAAAGCTTCTTTAGACCAGACTTTTGGTTACAAACGAGCAGAACTTATTGCGGCGTTCGTAAATTCGATAACACTTATTGTGGTGGCGATTTATTTAATATTTGAAGCTTTGCAACGTTTTTCGAATCCACAAGAAATTAAATCTAATTTGGTTATTTGGTTGTCAATTTTAGGAATTGCAGTTAATGGTATTTCAGCATTAATGCTTAAAAAAGACGCAGAACATAATATCAATATGAAATCGGCTTATGTGCATCTTTTTACCGACATGATGGCTTCGCTAGCGGTTTTAATAGGCGGAATTCTAATGAAAATATATCAAATTTATTGGATAGATAGTGCTTTAACTTTGGCCATTGCTTTGTATTTAATTTATGTTGGATACGATTTACTAAAAGAATCTACTAAAATGTTAATGCTTTTTACACCGTCAGATATTGATATTAAAGAGTTGGTGCGTCAGGTTCACCAAATTTCGGGTGTAAACAAATTACATCATATTCATGTTTGGCATCTCAATGACCATGAGTTGCATCTCGAAGCCCATTTAGATTGTTCGGATGATATAAAAATGAGTGAATTCAATATTTTATTAGAAAAAATTGAAGCCGTTTTGTTGGAAAAATTTCACATTAACCACATCAATATTCAACCTGAATTTCAGAAAGAAGATTCTAAGGATTTTATCGTTCAGGATTAGTTATTTATTGAATTGATATAATTTTTAACAATTTTTAATAATTATATAAAAAAAAGGTTTTTTATTGTGATATTATTATAATTCAATAATAATGACTATAATTTTTTTATGTTTTTAGCTTATTCTTGTTTTTTGTGTAATTTTACCAAAAATCAACACAACTCAATTTACTACTTCACATGACTGGAAATCTAACCATCAAAAAACTTCTTGTTGCAAACAGGGGCGAAATTGCTATTCGCGTTTTAAGAGCGGCTACAGAATTAAAAATCAACACCGTAGCTATTTACACTTATGAAGACAGGTATTCTTTACACAGGTATAAAGCCGACCAAAGTTTCCAAATAGGAGATGAATCTGAAGCCCTGAAGCCTTATTTAGATATTGAAGAAATTATCAATGTCGCTAAAGAGAATCAAGTTGATGCAATACATCCAGGTTATGGATTTTTGTCTGAAAATGTAGATTTTGCAAGAAGATGCCTTGAGGAAGGAATCATTTTTGTAGGACCACGTGTCGAAGTAATGCTTCAATTAGGAGATAAAGTTGCGGCCAAAAAAGTAGCTAGAGCAATCGATGTTCCTTTGATTAAAGATTCTAAAATTGCATTAAATTCTGTGGAAGACGCCTTATCTGAAGCCGCAGAAATAGGATATCCAGTGATGCTTAAAGCGGCAGCTGGAGGAGGAGGAAGAGGTATGCGAGTTGTTCATGGTCCAGATATGATGGAAATGTCTTTTGGTAATGCGAAAAGCGAAGCCATAAAAGCATTTGGCGATGATACCATGTTTATCGAAAAATTTATAGACAACCCTAAACATATTGAAGTTCAAATCCTAGGAGATAATTATGGTAATATTGTGCATCTTTATGAAAGAGATTGTTCGGTTCAAAGAAGATTTCAAAAGGTAATTGAGGTAGCGCCATCGATATTAAAACCAGAAACTAAAAAAAGACTATTTGATTATGCAGTAAAAATCGCAAAACACGTTAATTATAACAATGCAGGAACTGTAGAATTTTTAGTAGATAAAGATGAAAATATTTATTTTATCGAAGTAAATCCTAGAATTCAGGTCGAACATACAATAACCGAAGAAATAACCGGAATTGATATTGTACGATCTCAAATTATTATTGCGGCAGGACATCCGCTTACACACAATCAGATATTTATTCACAGTCAAGATGATATAAAGTGTAATGGATGGGCTATTCAATGCAGAATCACAACCGAAGATCCAGAGAATGATTTTAAACCAGATTTCGGAACCATCATCGCATACAGAAGTGCTGGAGGTTACGGAATTCGTCTCGATGAAGGAAGTTGTTATTCGGGTGTAATAGTTTCTCCTTTTTTTGATTCGATGTTGGTCAAAGTTTCATCGAGCGGAAGAACATTAAAAGGAGCTTCGGATCGTTTACGTAGAACTTTAGAAGAATTTAGAATTAGAGGTGTAAAAACTAACATTCCATTTCTTATAAATGTAATGTCTAACGATACTTTTAGAAATGGAGAAACAACCGTCAATTTTATCCCAGACAATCCGCATTTACTTGTCCCAAGATATGAGTATTCTCAGGATAGAGGAACAAAACTAATAAAATATTTAGCAGAACTAAAAGTAAACGGCCATCCAGATATTAAAAATTATGATGCCAATAAAACTTTTAGAAAACCAATTATTCCCGCAATTACCAGTAAAGAATATCCAAAAGGAACAAAGGATTTACTTAATGAGCTTGGTAGAGATAAATTTATTGAATATATAAAAAACGAAAAGAAAATATTTTTTACAGATACTACTTTACGTGATGCACACCAATCACTTTTTGCAACCCGACTAAGAAATCATGATATTCTTAAAGTAGCCGAAGGAATGGCAAAAAATTTCCCTCAATTATTTTCTATGGAAGTATGGGGTGGAGCAACATTTGATGTAACCATGCGTTTCCTACACGAAGACCCGTGGGAAAGATTAAGATTAATTAGAAAAGCAGCGCCAAATGTGTTATTGCAAATGCTTTTTAGAGGAAGCAATGCTGTAGGTTATGCCGCTTATCCAGACAATGTTTTAGAACAATTTATTATTAAAAGTGCCGAAAATGGTATTGATGTGTTTAGAATTTTCGATTCCCTAAACTGGATTGAAGGTATGCGACACAGCATTAAAATTGTTCGAGAAAAAACAAACGCCATTGCCGAAGCTTGTATTTGTTACACAGGAGATATATTAAATCCTGATCGACCAAAATTTAATCTGCAATATTATGTAGATTTAGCCAAAGAATTAGAAGCTGCAGGAGCTCATATGTTAGCTATTAAAGATATGGCGGGACTATTAAAACCGTATGCTGCCGAAGTGTTAATCAAAGAATTGAAAAAACACATTTCTATTCCAATTCATTTGCATACACACGACACATCATCTATACAATCTACCACTTATCTAAAAGCAATAGAATCGGGTGTCGATGTGGTCGATGTTGCGCTAGCTTCTATGAGCGGATTAACCTCACAACCTAATTTTAATTCACTCGTTGCCGCTTTACAAGGATCAGAAAGAGAAAACCCAATAGATCTAAAAAAATTAAATGAATATTCTAATTATTTTGAAGTTGTAAGAGAATATTATTATCCTTTCGAAAGTGAATTAAAAGCAGGAACAGCAGAAGTTTACAATCACGAAATTCCTGGAGGACAATATTCTAACCTTCTGCCACAAGCTCGTGGTTTGGGATTGGAAGACAAATTTGAAACCATTAAACAAAATTATGTTGTAGTCAATGAGTTGTTTGGTGATATTGTTAAAGTTACACCGTCATCAAAAGTAGTTGGGGACATGGCTTTGTTTATGACATCAAATAATCTAACAGCTAAAGATATATTGGAAAAAGGCGATACACTTGCGTTTCCAGAATCGATAAAACAGTTATTTAGAGGTGATTTAGGACAACCATATGGTGGCTTTCCCGCGGCACTTCAAAAAATAATATTAAAAGGCGAAAAGCCATATACCGAAAAGCCAAACGCACACCTAGAACCTGTTAATTTCGATTTAGAATTAAAAAAATTACACGAAAAGTTCGATGATAAATTAACCACCGAAGATTTATTATCCTACATCATGTTTCCAAAAGTTTTTACCGATTTTTATGCCTTTAGAAAGCATTTCGGTAAAGTCGAAAAATTAGCAACACCCACTTTTTATTATCCTTTAAAATCTAATGAAGAAGTATTGGTAAATTTAGCATGGGGAAAAAATCTCTTGATAAAATTCAGATACATGGGTGAACCAAATGAAGAAGGATTTAGAGAAGTTTATTTTCAAATTAATGGTCAAACTAGAAATGTTCTTGTAAAAGATAATGCTATAAAATCTACTAAAATAAGTAATGTTAAAATTTCAGGACCTAATGATGTAGGTGCACCATTACAAGGAAAATTAGTAAAAATCATGGTAAATGAAAACGATAAAGTAGAAAAAAATACGCCTTTATTTGTTATAGAAGCCATGAAAATGGAAACTACAATTTGTTCAACAAAAAACGGAATAGTTTCCAAAATATTACTAAAAGAAAACGCAATGATAGAGCAAGATGATTGTGTGTTACAAGTAAGCTAAATGGTTCTTATTAATATCAAAAAGTTGCTTTCTACAAAGCAACTTTTTTGTTTTAGTATATAAATTAATTCAAGTGGTTTTTAAGTAAAAAAAAGAATAAAATTTGAATGACAATAATTCCAAAAAACTTCAATAAATAAGAGATTTTGGAAGTTTTGTGTCTAAAGAAAAGCATTCCCAATCCAGAACCAATAATTCCACCCAAAAAGACTATTAATAAAAGGATTTTTTCGGGAATTCGATATTTATTCGCAACAGCCATTTTTTTATCATAACCAATCAAGAAAAATCCAATGCTATTGATGATAAAAAAATAAATTAAAATAACAGCCATAATTTTTTTGAATAAGCACAAAGATATTATTTTTGATAATTCTAATGTCACAATCTAAAATTCCCAAATGACCAACATACAATTTATCACCAAACAAGTTGCAACGACTCCAAAAAATATAGAAGCAACCGTAAAATTATTAAATGAGGATTGTACAATTCCTTTTATTTCTCGTTACCGAAAAGACACTACAGGAAATCTTGATGAGGTTTTTATCGAGCAAATCGCAAAATTAAACAAAGAATATGATGTTATTGTAAAAAGAAAAGAAGCGATTCTAAAATCGATAGAAGAGCAAAAAGCACTGACACCAGAATTGAATAAAAAAATCTCTGAAAGTTTCGATTTGCAAGAAATAGAAGATTTTTATTTACCATATAAAAAGAAGAAAAAAACCAAAGCCGATGTGGCTCGTGAAAACGGATTAGAACCACTTGCAAAAATCATCATGGATCAGAAAAATGATGATGTCGATTTCTTGGCTACGCAATATTTGAACGATAATGTTATAAATGAAGAAGCTGCACTGCAAGGCGCACGCGATATTATTGCCGAATGGGTTAATGAAAATATTTATGTTCGTAAACAACTGCGAAGATTATACGAACGAAAAGCTAACATAGCCGCAAAGGTATCAAAAGCTAAAAAAGATGATGAGGCAGCACAAAAATTCAATCAATATTTCGATTGGAGCGAGAATTTAACCAAAGCTGCTTCACACAGATTATTAGCGATGCTTCGCGCAGAAAACGAGGGATTTATCAAATTAAAAATTGAAGTTGATATTGATGAAGCGTATGATTTAATTGATGAAATTATAATCAAAAACAACAACAGTTCTGCCATTTCTCATGTGCAATTAGCCATTGAAGACAGTTACAAAAGATTGCTAACGCCAGCGATTTCTAATGAAGCATTGCAAGAAGCTAAAGCCAAAGCCGATGCCAATTCGATTCAAGTTTTTGCTAATAATCTCGGACAGTTATTATTGGCACCACCATTGGGAGAAAAACGAATTTTGGCTATTGATCCAGGATTTCGTTCCGGTTGTAAAGTAGTTTGTCTCGACGAAAAAGGAGATTTGTTGTACAACGAAACGATTTATCCGCACGCACCACAAAACGAAACGGCAATGGCGATGAAGAAGATAAAATCGATGGTAAATGCTTATAATATTGATGCAATTTCTATAGGAAACGGAACGGCTTCGAGAGAAACTGAATTTTTTATTAAAAAAATAGCCTTTGACAAGCCAGTTCAGGTTTTTATAGTTTCAGAAGCTGGAGCATCGGTATATTCGGCATCAAAAATTGCGAGAGACGAATTCCCTAATTATGATGTTACGGTTCGTGGTTCGATTTCTATTGGAAGACGATTGTCAGATCCGTTGGCAGAATTGGTGAAAATTGATCCAAAAGCCATTGGCGTAGGACAATACCAACATGATGTAGATCAAACCAAACTAAAAGAAGAGTTAGACAATACGGTGATTCGTTGTGTGAATTCGGTAGGAATAAATATTAATACCGCCAGTAAACATTTGTTGAGTTATGTATCGGGAATTGGTGAAAAACTAGCCGAAAACATTGTGCAATATCGCTCAGAAAACGGACCATTTGAAGACAGAAAACAACTCAAAAAAGTACCAAGATTAGGCGAAAAAGCATACCAACAAGGTGTGGCTTTTATTCGAATTTCGAATGCTAAAAATCCGTTAGATAATTCGGCGGTACATCCGGAAGCTTACGGCATTGTAGAGAAAATGGCAAAAGACTTAAAACTTTCTGTTCATGATTTAATTGCTAATAAAGAAAAAACAGCTTTAATAAAACCAGACAATTATATTACCCCAGAAATAGGTTTATTAACCCTAAAAGATATTATAAAAGAGCTCGAAAAACCAGGTTTAGATCCAAGAAAATCAGCTAAAGTTTTCGAATTTGACCCTAATGTAAAAACTATAAAAGATCTTCGAACAGGAATGATTTTACCAGGAATTGTCAATAATATTACCAATTTTGGTTGTTTTGTAGATATTGGAACTAAAGAAAGCGGACTGGTTCACATTTCCCAACTCAAAGCAGGTTTTGTGAGCGATGTAAATGAAGTAGTCAAACTGCACCAACATGTTACTGTAAAAGTCACCGAAGTAGATGAAGACAGAAAACGTATTCAACTCACGATGATATTATAAATAAAAATCCCAAACTCAATAAATGAATTTGGGATTTATTTAATTTTTTAAAAGAAAAATTACTCTTTCGTTTCTTCTTTTTTAGCATCTGCAGGTTCGTCGCCTTTGGCAGCATTTTTGAATTCTTTGATTCCGCTACCAAGTCCTTTCATTAATTCTGGAATTTTTTTACCTCCAAAAAGTAATAAAACAACTGCCAGTATCATTAATATCTCTGTAAGTCCAAATTTTCCCATGATATATAAAATTATGCTTTCGCAATTTAAAAAAAATATGAAGCAAAGATATCAAAGAATTTAATAAACCTTTATTTTTTTAACGATTTATTATTACAAATAAGTAAGTACGCTTTGTAATTATTATATTTGTTGTAATTATTACAATTTATGTCAGAAAAAAGATTAAAAAGAAAAGCCTTTTTCAATAAAATAAAAACAAAACGAAGATTGATTATTTTGAACGAAGAAACTTTTGAAGAAAAATTTTCTTTCAAACTCAATATTATTAATGTCTTTATTGTGGCTACACTTGGCGCTATATTTCTTATTTCGATAACAAGTTATATCATAGCATTTACACCACTTCGAGAATATATTCCAGGATATGCTTCGACTCAACTTAAAAAAGACGCACTAAATTTAGGACTCAAATCTGATTCTTTAGAGTTTGCATTAAAGAAAAATGATGCCTACATACAATCTGTAAAAAAAGTACTAACAGGAGATTTAGAATATGCTAAAGTGAATAAGGATTCGATCATGGCATCAGAATATGTAGATCCTTCCGAATATAACTTTAATGCTTCACCAGAAGAACTCGAACTCAGAAAAAAAGTGGAAGCAGAAGCTAAAAAAACTAAAAAATAAGAGACTAAAGCCTTTTACAAATGTCTATAAAATCATTTTTAGCTAAGCAATTTGCAAAAAAAATTCATAAAAAAACGCTCAAATGGGCTCAAAATCCCATTGAAACACAACAGAAAGTTTTTCAAGATTTAATTCATCAAGCAAGTGCTACAAAGTTTGGAAAAGACCACAATTTTAGTAAAATTCAAAATTTTGAAGACTTTACCAAAGAAGTTCCTATAAGAGATTATGAGGAATTAAAACCCTATGTTGATCAAGTTGTAAAAGGAGAAAAAAATATTCTTTGGAAGGGAAAACCATTATATTTTGCTAAAACATCAGGAACAACTTCGGGAGCAAAATATATTCCACTCACAAAGGAATCGATGCCGTTTCATATCGAAGCGGCAAGAAACGCAATTTTAAGTTATATTAACGAAACTGGAAAAGCAGACTTTGTTGATGGTAAAATGATTTTCCTGCAAGGAAGCCCAATTCTGGAAGAAAAAAACGGAATAAAATTAGGAAGATTGTCAGGAATCGTAGCGCATTTTGTTCCGAAATATTTGCAAAAAAACCGAATGCCATCTTGGGAAACAAATTGTATTGAAGATTGGGAAACCAAAGTAAATACTGTTGTCGAAGAAACATATAATGAGAACATGACGGTCATTTCAGGCATTCCTTCGTGGGTGCAAATGTATTTCGAAAAATTGCATCATAAAGCCGGAAAACCAGTAGGAGAATTGTTTAAAAACTTTAATCTATTCATTTACGGCGGTGTAAATTATCAACCTTACCGTGCCAAATTCGAAAATTTGATTGGACGAAAAGTAGATTCAATCGAGCTTTTTCCTGCTTCCGAAGGATTTTTTGCCTATCAGGATTCCCAGAAAGAGAAAGGAATGTTACTGTTATTAAATTCAGGAATTTTCTATGAATTTGTAAAAGCCGATGAGTTTTTTGCAGAAAACTACAAAAGACACACCATTGGCGAAGTCGAATTGGGTGTAAATTATGTTTTAATAATTTCTACAAATGCAGGACTTTGGGCTTATAATATTGGCGATACAGTTCAGTTTACTACTATAAAACCGTATCGCGTCATCGTTTCAGGACGTATTAAACATTATATTTCGGCTTTTGGCGAACATATAATAGGAAAAGAGGTAGAAAGCGCTTTGCAAGAAGCTATGCAAAACACACAGGTACGTGTAAATGAATTTACGGTGGCGCCACAAATTTCTCCTATAAATGGATTGCCTTACCACGAATGGTTTATCGAGTTCGAAAATGAGCCTGAAAACATCGAAAATTTTGCGCTGCAGATTGATAACGCGATGAGAAAACAAAACGCATATTATGATGATTTAATAGTTGGTCATGTGTTGCGAACACTTGTAATTACTAAGGTTAATAAAAACGGTTTTCAAGATTATATGAAATCTATCGGGAAATTGGGCGGACAAAATAAAATCCCAAGATTGTCTAACGATAGAAACATTGCTCAAAAATTAGAAAAAGTAAATTATGATACAAAATAGATTTTTAATTTGCTTATTTTCAGTAAGTTTTTCGATCACCGCCCAAATAAAAGGTGTTGTAAAAGATAGTATTTCGGGAAAACCAATTCCGTATGTAAGTGTTTGGATTCAAAACGAAAACATTGGTACCACTACCGAAGAAAATGGAGAATTTATAATCAATTCGACCGAAAAAAATAAGAATTTAATATTTTCTGCATTGGGTTTTGAAAAGAAAATCATTAAAGCTTCGAAATCCATTGTAGTAAATTTAAAACCAATGAGTTATCGGTTAGATGAGGTTGTAATTTCCGAAGATAGATTAGAAACAAAAAAAATAGAAATTGGCGATACTGATAATCAAATTTATCAATCGTTTGATAATGGACCAAGAATCGACACAAAATTTTTTCCTTATCGGTCTGCTTACAAAAAATCAAAATTTATAAAAAGTGTTACGATTGAAACCGACAGTAGAATAGAAAATGCTACGATAAAAATTCATTTTTATAGCGTCGACTCAAATGGTTTTCCTAGTGAAGAAATGCTAGACAAAGACTTTATTGTTTCGGTAAAAAAAGGAACAAAAAAGAGCCTATTCGATGTAAAAAAATTTAATTTAACGATACCTAAAAGAGGACTTTTTGTTGGATTCGAAAAACTAATCATAGAAAAAAATAAATTAGAAAAAACCATTATAGATTCGAAAACAAATAAAACACAAATACAAAAAACGTATTTCCCTTTTGTGATGTATAATTTTGTAGAAAGAGCTTTTTTATACACTTTCTCAGGCGGAAAATGGAACAGACAAACCAAGCATAATGCCGCTGATTCGTCTGACAAAATTATGATGTATGAGCCAGCAATAAATCTAATTCTTACTAACTAAATATAAAAATAGTATCTTTGCTGGTTATAAAATAAAAATTTAATGAAGGAAATTAAAAACATTTCGCGCTCACGAGCGCAAGAATCGTCTTCGGCTATCGAGCGATTGTACGTTACCATGCGCCACCTATTCAACAGAGGTTTCTACAAACCAATGGGGGTTTCTGGCGAAACATTAAGAGAAGCATTACTGGCTTTGCGACCAGAAATTTACGGCTCTATTGCCGAAGAAAAAGTAGAATTGTCCGGATTATTGTACGTTATAGAACGTTTGCCAATAGGTATTGAAGAATGTAGATAC
>NZ_JAYURN010000053.1:0-48783 GCF_043756175.1 Flavobacterium sp. | reverse complement strand
GTCTTGATAATAAAACAAAACTGAGTATTTTAATTCAACATTACGAATTCGTGATAATTCGTGATAATTCGTAGTTATAAAATGAAAACACCAGCATTCTCTACATACAACGCATCAGCCGGTTCGGGCAAAACATACACTTTGGTCAAAGAATATCTAAAAATTATTCTAAAAGCCAAACACAACGATGCTTACAAAAATATTCTTGCCATAACCTTTACCAACAAGGCTGTTTTCGAAATGAAAACCAGAATTATAGACAGTCTTTTCGATTTTTCTAAAGATAATCCATCTGATAAATCCATTCAATTGATGAATGATTTAGCAAAAGAAATTAATCTGAATCCCTTTCAAATTAAAACAAAAGCACAAGCAATAATAAAAAACATAATTCATAATTATGCGGCTTTCGATATTTCTACTATCGATAAGTTTACCCACAAAGTCATTCGTGCTTTTGCTTTCGATTTGGGTTTGCCAATCACATTTGATGTTTCGTTAGATACCGAAAATCTATTGCAAGAAGCAGTAGATGCTATTGTTGCGCAGGCTGGAGAAGATGAAGTAATAACCAAATTACTCATCGATTTTACAATGGAAAAAACCGACGACGACAAATCGTGGGATATTTCGAGCGAAATCATGAATACAGGAAGATTAGTTCTCAATGAAAATTATCGAGAAGAAATACTATCACTCAAAGACAAAACCATTCCAGAATTTATTGCACTTAAGGAAAAAATGGATTTATTGTCCGAAACATTGCAATTAGAAAGTATTGATTTAGCGAAACAATCTATTGCGTTAATAGAAAATAATGGAATAGAATTTAGCTCCTTTTATTCGAGTTATGTGCCAAAGCATTTTTTGAAATTAACTTCAGGGGAAATCATAAAACATACCGGGCATTATAAGTATCTAGAAGAAGTAGAAGGGAAACGATATTCAGCAAAAACACCTCAAACTCAAAAAAAAGCAGTCGATGCAATTGCAAATCAATTATTAGATAATTTAAAAAACATCAATGCTATTGCCGAAAAACATATGTTTTACCAAGCCTTTCTGAAAAACATAACACCACTTTCACTACTAAATACCGTAAGTAACGAATTGGCAAAAATTCAGGAAGACCAAAACATTTTGTCTATTTCGGAATTTAATAAACTGATTTTCGAACACATTCAAAACCAACCAGCACCATTTATTTACGAACGCTTGGGCGAAAAGTACAAGCATTTTTTTATCGATGAGTTTCAGGATACATCCGAAATGCAATGGCAAAATCTCATTCCATTAATAGATAATGCACTTTCGAGCGAAGATTTGCAAGGAATTCAAGGTTCTCTGATGATTGTTGGAGATCCTAAACAATCTATTTACCGTTGGCGTGGCGGAAAAGCAGAACAGTTTATCGATTTGGCTAAGTCTAAAAATCCATTTAGTAATAAAGACAAAGAGGTTTTTAATTTAGAAACAAATTATCGAAGTTTCGATACGGTAATTGCCTTTAATAATGATTTTTTTAAGTTTTTATCACAAAAATTTTCTAACGAAGATTACAAAGATTTGTATGAAAATTATAGTTTTCAGCAATCAAATTCTAAAAACGGAGGTTATGTAAATATTTCTTTCATTCCAGAATCTGATGCTGATTTTGTTTCAGAAGAAGACGAAGAAAACATCAATAAAAATGAAATTTATCTTAAAACTACTTTGCAAACCATCAGAAAAGTAGAAGGGGAAGGTTTTTCGTTTAACGAAATTGTATTACTTACTAGAAATAATAAACATGGCGTTTTATTGGCAAATTACTTGACCGAAAATGACATCCCAGTTATTTCGTCGGAAAGTTTATTGATAAATGCTTCATCAGAAGTAAAGTTTATACTGAATATGCTTCGATATTTGAACGATAAAAATGATATCGAATCATTAGCCAATGGTTTGTATTATTTGGATCAAAACATTGAAAATAATATTGAAACACACGATTTTATTTACCAAGGAATTCAGCACAAAGAGGAAATTGAACTCGAAAAATGGTTGTATAATTTCGAAATATCTCTTTCGTTTCGTGACATTAGAAGAAAATCATTGTACGAAATTGCTGAATTGATTGCAGCAAAATGTATCAATCCTAAAAACAATAATGCCTATGTGCAATATTTTTTAGACATTGTTTTAGAGCGTGATGTAAAATACCAAATGAGTATTTCCGATTTCTTAGCCTATTGGGACAAAAACGGTCACAAACTAAGTATTCCATCTGCCGAAGGATCTAATGCGATTCGGATTATGACGATACACAAATCGAAAGGATTAGAATTTCCAGTGGTTATTTTCCCTTTTGTCGAAGAAAATTATAGTGCACCCAAACGAGAAAAAATGTGGATTGATTCTCAGTCTGACGATTTAGATTTTGATAAATTTCTAATAGACAAATCTAGCAAAGTAACTGAATATGGTGAAAATGCCGCTTCGGTTTACAATCAGAAATCACAGGAAGATTTATTAGATAATATTAATGTTTTATATGTGGCGCTAACGCGTGCTGAAGAACAATTATACATCATTTCTAGTATAAAAGAAAGAAATAAAGCTGGTGATTTTCCTAATAATTCGGCTTCGTTTTTTATTGAATTTTTAGAAGATTACAAAAATTTCGATTCAAATATTTTGAATTACGAGTTTGGCAATCCAAAAAGAGTCTCGAAACAAAAACCATTAGAAGCCAAACGGAAAAATATCGAAGTTGTAAATTCAGTCATTAATCCAAATGCTATAAAAATCGCACAACGAGAATCACTCATGTGGGGAACACACCAACAAAAAGCCATTGAGTTTGGAAATGTTTTGCATGAAATTTTAGCTGGAGTAAAAACCAAAAATGATATTTCATTAGCTATAAAAAAAGCATTAGAAACGGGACTTATTACCGAAAATCAACAACAAGAAGTAGAAAAAACGATTACTGAAATCATTTTTAATCCCGAATTAAAAGACTTTTTTGATGAGAATGCTAAAGTTTTTAATGAACAATCTATTATTAAAAAAGATTTGAAAACCATCAAGCCAGACCGTGTAACTATTTCTGGACAAAATGCTTACTTGTTGGATTATAAGACGGGGAAACATCAGCCTAAATACGAAAACCAACTAAAAGAGTATGAATCTGCTTTGATAGAAATGGGATTTAATGTGCAGAAAAAATCACTCATATATATAGGAGAGAATTTAGAAATAGTACATTTGTAAAAAATAAACGAATAACCAAATACACATAAAAATGTACGGAAAAATTAAACAACACTTACAAAACGAATTAAACACAATCGAAGAAAACGGAATTTTCAAAAAAGAAAGAGTTATTACTTCACCACAAGGAGCCGAAATTACTGTTAACGGTGAAACGGTTCTTAATTTTTGTGCCAATAATTATTTAGGATTGTCATCGCACCCAGAAGTAGTTCAGGCAGCAAAAGACGCTTTAGATTCTCATGGATTCGGAATGTCTTCGGTTCGTTTTATTTGCGGTACCCAAGATATTCATAAAACACTTGAAAAAAAGATTGCCGATTTTTATGGCACGGAAGATACCATTTTATATGCCGCTGCTTTCGATGCAAATGGTGGTGTTTTCGAACCATTATTAGGTGAAGAAGATTGTATAATTTCAGATAGTTTAAATCACGCATCAATAATAGACGGAGTTCGACTATGCAAAGCAGCTCGTTACCGTTACGAAAATTCCAATATGGAAGATTTAGAAAAACAATTAATCAAAGCAACTGAAGCAGGGTCTCGTTTCAAGCTAATTGTAACTGATGGAGTTTTCTCTATGGACGGTTTGGTAGCACCATTAGATAAGATTTGTGATTTAGCCGATAAATATGATGCGATGGTAATGGTTGATGAATGTCATGCGGCAGGATTTATAGGAGCAACGGGAAAAGGAACATTGGAAGCAAAAGGTGTAATGGGTCGCGTAGATATTATTACAGGAACATTAGGAAAAGCTTTAGGTGGCGCAATGGGCGGTTATACAACTGCTAAGAAAGAAATTATCGAAATTTTACGTCAGCGTTCACGTCCATATTTATTTTCAAATTCATTAGCGCCAGCAATTGTTGGAGCTTCTATCAAGGTGTTCGAATTGTTAGAAAAAGACACATCACTTCGTGATAAACTAGAGTGGAATACCAATTATTTTAAAGAAGGTATGCGAAAAGCTGGATTAGATTTTATAGACGGAGATTCTGCAATAGTACCAGTAATGCTTTATGATGCAAAATTATCGCAAATCATGGCCGAAAAATTGCTAGAAAAAGGTATTTATGTCATTGGATTCTTTTTTCCAGTCGTTCCAAAAGACAAAGCAAGGATTAGAGTTCAGTTGTCTGCCGCACACACTACAACCCATTTAGACAAGGCTATCAAAGCTTTTACAGAAGTTGGAGAAGAGCTAAATATTATTAAAAAATAAATTTTTTCACTTTTTATTTAACTTTTTTAACAATTCATTTTGTAATTAATAATTTCCTAGTTACTTTTGTCACAATAACGTAATGTAATCAAATAAAATTAAGTATGAAACATCTTAACAAACTTTTTGTTTCCATGTTGATGATTGCTGGATTAAGTGCTTCTGCACAAGACAGCAACAATCCATGGGCAATATCTTTCGGAGCCAATGCAATAGACACAAGAACTAGTGCTGGTAACAGAGATTTTAATTTCAAAGATCACTTTTCAGAATTCTTTAATTTAGAAGACAATTGGAATATTCTTCCTTCTGTTTCTTACTTAACAGTTTCTAGAAATGTTGGTGGTAATTTTTCTGTAGGACTTACAGGTTCTGTAAATAAAATTACAAAATATGTAAATTGGGTTGGACCAACTCCAAATGCAGTTGTTGTAGATAATCCAAATGCAATGTATTACTCAGGAGATTTAGCTATTAAATACAGCTTAATGAGTTTAATAGGTTCTAAAGTAATCGATCCTTCTGTAAATGTTGGTGGAGGTTATTCTTGGATGGGTAAAACATCTGGTGGTACTGCAAACATAGGAGCTGGATTAACTTTTTGGTTTACTGAGCAAGTTGGTTTGTCATTAGCTTCTACATACAAAAAAGCATTTACTGATAGAGAATATAATTCTGCATCTGATTTCCAACTTCCTTCAGTTTTTGAAAACACAGCTGGTCTTGTTTTTAAATTTGGTGGTAAAGATACAGATGGTGACGGAATATATGACAGAGATGACGCTTGTCCAGATGTTGCTGGTTTAAAAGAATTCCAAGGTTGTCCTGATACTGACGGAGACGGAATTGCTGATAAAGATGATGCATGTCCAGAAGTTGCTGGTTTAGCTGCTTTAAACGGTTGTCCTGATACTGACGGAGATGGTGTTGCAGATATGAAAGACAAATGTCCTACAGTTGCAGGTCCAAGAGATAATGGTGGATGTCCATGGCCAGATACTGACGGAGATTCAGTTCTTGATAAAGATGACAAATGTGTTGACGTAAAAGGTACTGTAGCAAATAATGGTTGTCCTGAAGTTTCTGAAGAAGCTATCAAGAAGCTAAACGATTATGCTAAAACTATCTTGTTTGACACTAACAAAGCTACTTTTCAACAAAGAACTTTTGTAGTGTTACAAGCAATGACTGCAATATTAAAAGAATATCCTACATCTAACTTCTCTATCGAAGGTCATACAGATGGCGATGGAAAAGATACTGTAAACCAAACTTTATCTGAAAATAGAGCGGCTGCTGTTAAAACTTACTTAGTTGAAAACGGAATTGACGCATCTAGATTAACTTCAGCTGGTTTCGGAGAATCTATGCCAATAGCTTCAAACAAAACTAAAGCTGGAAAAGCTTTAAACAGAAGAGTAGAAGTAAAAGTGGTTAAATAATCACTTCCAAAATAAATTCTTAAAACGTCTCGATTTATCGAGGCGTTTTTTTTATATTTATATTCTATGAAAAACACTACTTTTTTAGAAAACTTAGTTGACAAATTACTTTCAAACGAAACAGAAAATCTTTCTGAAATAACCATTATACTACCAAACAAAAGAGCTAAAATATTTCTTCTCGAAGCATTTAAAAAAAACCTTCCAAACTTTACTTTTGCGCCAGAGATTACAAGTATTGAAGACTTTATTCAAGACATTGCAAACATTCGATCTGTAGATTCTATAGAATTGCTTTTCGAATTTTATACAGTTTATTTAACGGTAACAGTTAAAGAAAATCAACAAACATTCGAACAGTTTTCTAACTGGTCAAAAACATTATTACAGGATTTTAACGAAATTGATCGTTATCTTCTAAACCCAAAACACGTGTTTTCGTACCTTCAAGACATCGAAGTCATCAAAAGATGGGGGATTGATGTTGAAGATAAAACTAAATTAATAGATAATTATTTAGAATTTTGGAAATTACTTCCTTTGTATTACGAATCGTTTTATACTCATTTAAAAAATAAAGAAATTGGCTATCAAGGCTTAATTTATAGAGAAGCTTTAAACAATCTCGAGAATTTTATTTCTAATTTCAAAAACAAAAAAATTGTTTTCGCAGGTTTCAATGCCTTAAATCAAGCAGAAGAAAAAATTGTACAACAACTTATTGCTAATGATATTGCATCTATTTATTGGGATATTGATTCGGTATTTTTAAACGATGTTTCTCATGATGCGGGATTATTTGTGCGACGTTTCAAAAACACATGGTCTCATTATAAAACCAATCCTTTTGAGTGGATATCTAATAATTTTTCCGAAGAGAAAAACATTCAAATTATTGGTACTGCAAAAGCCATTGGACAAGCCAAAATTGTTTCTGGAATAATTGACAAAATAATTTTAGAAGAACCGAATGCTTCTTTAGATAAAGTCGCTTTAGTGCTTGGTGATGAAAATATGCTTATTCCAATGTTACATTCTCTTCCAGCAAGCGTTGGTAGTTTGAATATCACGATGGGGTATTCTAGTAAAAATAACCCAATCCAATTGTTGGTTGCTAAGTTGTTTAAGATGCACAACAATGCATTAAATAGAAGTGAGTCTAGTTATGTTTTTTATTATAAAGATGTACTTGATGTGCTTTCTAATCCAATTATCGAATCGTATGTAAATGCTTCGAAAGTAATTTACACCATCAAAAAGAATAATTATACATTTATAACCCATCAAAAAGTTATTTCGTTTCAAGAAAATTCCAACCACCTTTTTGAATTACTTTTTCAGAAATGGAATCAAAAACCTATCGAAATATTAGAACTTATTTCCAAAATATTATTAATCGTTAAAGCAAATTTAGATTCAAGTTTAGAAGAAGATAAGGTGGTAAAAACATTTTTATATTCGATATATAAAGTCAGTAACAAACTAATTACCTATTGTTCTAAAAATGAATACATAGAAAACATAGATACCTTGTATGCCATATACAAACAAGTTATCGATCTTGCTGAGGTTTCATTTGAAGGAGAACCTTTGTTTGGATTGCAAATTATGGGAGTTCTAGAAAGTCGTGTTTTAGATTTTGAAACTGTAATTATAACTTCGCTAAATGAAGGCAAATTTCCAGCAGGAAAAACAGTCAATTCGTTTATCCCTTACGATGTAAAACGAGAATTAGGTTTGCCAACTTATAAAGAGAAAGACGCCATTTACACGTATCATTTTTACCATTTGTTACAACGTGCAAAAAACATTTATTTGCTTTATAATACCGAAAGTGACGGTTTGGATGGTGGGGAAAAAAGCCGATTTATCACACAATTGGAAGTCGAAAAACAACCAAATCACAATTTGACTCACGAAATTATTCAGCCAATTGTACCAAATATTGCTTCCAAACCAATAGTAATTCCAAAATCTGAATCGGTAATGAATCGATTGAAAGAAATTGCAACAGGAAAAGGATTTTCGCCATCGGCATTAACTACTTATATTAGGAATCCGATTCAATTTTATTTCCAAAGAATATTATCTATTCGAGAATCGGAAGAAGTGGAAGAGAACATCGCGTTAAACACTTTAGGAACGATTATCCATGAGACGTTAGAGGCATTATACAAACCAGTCATTAATAAATTTTTGACTACTGATAATATAGATAAAATGTTGGCTCTTGCTAACGAGGAAGTTCTCAAACAATTTAAAGAAATTTATAAAGAAGGAGAGGTTAAAAAAGGAAAGAATCTTTTGGCTTTTGAAGTAGCAAAACGCAATGTTTTCAATTTTTTGATTGAAGAAAAAAAGCAAATTGCAAATGGAGATGTGGTGAAAGTTTTAGCATTAGAAACACCGTTAGAAAAAGTTTTAGAAGATGACAGTTTGCCAATTCCAATAAAAATTGCTGGAAATGTAGATCGAATAGAAATTAGAAACAACAAAATTCGAATCATCGATTACAAAACGGGAAAAGTAGAAAAAAATAGCGTTCAACTCAAAGAATGGAACGGACTTACTTTAGATGTAAAAAATGATAAAATAATCCAGTTGCTTTGTTATGCATTTATGTATGAAGAGCAAGCAAATGGGTTAGAAATGGAAGCGGGAATCATTTCATTTAAGAATATGAAAGCTGGTTTTTTACCTTTTGGAATAAAACAAGATAAAGAAAATTTCACGATTATAACACCTGAAATTCTAGAGCATTTTAAAAGGGAAATAGTTGTTTTAATTAATGAGATTTTGAATATTGAGATTACTTTTGAGGAAAAGGTCTAAATAACCACAAAAGGAACAAAAGAATATAATTATGATTTTAAGTAAAAGTGATTTAAAAGATTTGTCATATCAAATTAATGGAGCAGCAATAGAAGTTCACAAATTTCTTGGTCCTGGGTTATTGGAAAGTGTTTATCACAAGTGCATGATAAAAGAATTATTAGAAAGAGGAATTTCTTTTGTATCTGAACTAAGTGTTCCAGTTATTTATAAAGGAGTAGAAATGGATACTGATTTAAGATGTGACTTGTTTGCTGAAAAATGTATTGTTGTTGAATTCAAATCTGTTGAAAAAATTCAACCCATATTTCATGCTCAATTACTAACTTATATGAAATTGCTTAAAGCACCTAAAGGAATTATATATAATTTCAACACTAATAATTTATATAAAGAAGGACAACAATCTTTTGTTAATGAATATTATAAGTTATTAGATGAATTTTAAAAAAATCTACCACAAAAGACACAAAAGGAATTGTGAATATTTATAGTGAATTATAAGCAAGAAACTTTTGTGTATTTGTAGTAAATAAAAATTAGATTGTTTTAAAAAAAACCAATAATACTTTTTCTAATTCATCACGATTTTCGATGTGACTCATGTGACCATCAGGAAAAGAAATCAATTGCACATTGGTACCTTCAATTTGTTTAATGTTGTCTTCGTAATTTAGAACACCATCTTTTTTACCAAGAATAAGCAGTTTAGGATAAGCAGTAAGATGTAGCAAATGTTCTTTATTTTTTCTGAGTTTCATGCCTTCTTGTGCTGCAATATAGCCTTGTAAAGGAGTTTTTAACGCTTCTTTTTTTACTTGTTGAATTTCTGAAATAAAACTATCACGATTGTCTATGCTGAATAAATTTGCAATAGAGATTTGAACTAAAGAAGCATATTCCTTGTGTGCCATTTTTATAGCACGATTTCTGTTTATTTTTCGCTCATGATCATCTGCATAAGTAGTGGAGTTTAATAAGACAAACCCTTTAGTGTTTTCAGGATACAATTCGGCGAAAGCCAAAGCAACATAACCACCCATCGAATGTCCTACGAAAACAGATTTTCTAATTTTTAAATGTTGTAAAACAGCATAAACCATATCAGCTTGGTCTTCCATCGTGTGTACATATCCCAAACATTCGGATTTGCCATGACCTAATAAGTCGATGGTGATGATTCGATATTTTTCTGTAAACGATGCCATATAAGAATCCCACATCGTGGCATTTTCTAAAAAACCATGAAGTAAAACTATAGCAGTTCCTTTTCCAGCATCGAAATAGGAGATTTTTGTGTTTTTGTAAAGGAAATTATTCATTAGTACAAAAGTAAGTTTTAACGGCTAATTCACGAATTATTTTAAAACAAAAACGGCTCACATTTCTGCAAACCGTTTTAAATCTAATATCAAATATTATGAATTCATCAAACTTTCAATTTCATCAACTTCAATAGGAATGTTTTTCATTAAGTTAAAAGGTTCTCCTTTTTCTTGTACTACGACATCGTCTTCTAGTCTAATACCAAAACCTTCAGCAGGAATGTAAATTCCTGGCTCTACTGTAAACACCATATTGGCTTTCATAGGTTCATGTAATAATCCGTAATCGTGTGTGTCTAATCCCATGTGATGCGAAGTTCCGTGCATAAAATATTTTTTGTATGCTGGCCATTCTGGGTTTTCGTTTTGCACATCCGCTTTGTCAAGCAACCCTAAACCAAGTAATTCGGAAGTCATTATTTTGCCCACTTCAACTTGATAAGGTTTCCATAAAGTTCCTGGTGTAAGCATTTTTGTAGCTTCATTTTTTACATTTAAAACTGCATTATAAACTGCTTTTTGTCTGTCGGTAAATCGTCCAGAAACAGGAATCATTCTGGTCATGTCGCTAGAATAATTAGCATATTCGGCACCAACATCTAGCAATATTAAATCTCCTGCTTTACATTGCAAATTGTTTTCTATATAATGTAAAACATTAGCACTATTCCCTGAAGCAATAATAGGTGTGTAAGCAAATCCTTTAGAGCGATTTCTTAAAAATTCGTGCATAAATTCTGCTTCTATTTCGTATTCCATCACATTTGGCTTCACAAATGACAGCAAACGACGAAATCCTTTTTCGGTAATATTACAAGCGGTTTGTATCAAATCTAGTTCTTCACTTTCTTTGATAGAACGAATGCGTTGCAAAATAGGATTCGATTTTTCGACTTTATGTGCTGGATAACTTTCTTTCCACCATTTTATAAAACGGGCTTCACGAGTTTCAGTTTCAATGGTTGCGCGATAATGTTCATTGGTATTAATGTACATTGTATCAGCATAAGCCATAATTTCTTTCAATGTTTTATGAAAATCCTGTAACCAAATTACACTTTTTATGCCCGAAACTTCAAAAGCACGATCTTTAGTTAGTTTTTCTCCTTCCCAAATGGCAATATGCTCATTGGTTTCTTTTAGGAATAAAATTTGTTTGAGGTGTTCGTAAGGCGCATCAGGGAAAAGCAACAAAATACTTTCTTCTTGATCAACTCCGGACAAATAAAATATATCTCGGTGTTGTGCAAATGGCAAACTGCTATCGGCAGAAACTGGATATATATCGTTCGAATTAAAAATGGCAACACTATTAGGTTTCATCTGAGCTGTAAATTTTGCTCTATTTTTGATGAAAAGATCTCTGTCTATTTGATGATATTTCATTGTGAAATGATTATTATTGTAAGTTCCAAAGTTATAACATTGAATTTGAAAAGTGCAATTATGAAACGAATTATTTTTTTATCGACTTTAATCTTATTTATTCAAAAAGGAATTGGCCAGGAAAAAATACCTTTTATAATTTTTGATGGTAACGGACGAGAAGCAAGTTATAAAGACATGCTAAAAGCGTCTGAAAAAGCCGAAGTAGTCTTGTTTGGTGAAGAACATAATAATGCAATAGCTCATTGGTTACAGCTTTAACTTACAAAGGATTTAGCCAAAAAAAAGCAACTCGTTTTAGGTGCCGAAATGCTTGAAGCCGATAATCAGAAACAATTAGATCGGTATTTGAAAGGAGAAATTAATCAAAAACAATTAGATTCAACCGCAAGATTATGGCCAAACTACAAAACAAATTACAAACCATTAGTAGATTTTGCTAAAACAAAAAAAATTCCATTTATAGCCACAAATATTCCGCGTCGTTTTGCTAGTTTGGTTTACAAAATTGGATTTTCTGCACTTGATAATCTTACCGTCGAAGAAAAATCTTGGATTGCACCCATGCCAATTTCTTACGATGGGAAATTACCTGGGTATTTAAAAATGTTAGCTATGGCAGAGGGTCATGGCGGTGAAAATTTACCTAAATCGCAAGCTTCAAAAGACGCAACAATGGCTTATTTTATTATGAAAAATAAAAAACCCGAAACTACGTTTATACATTACAACAGAACATATCATTCTGATTATTTTGAAGGAATTAATTGGTATTTATTACAAAAAGAACCAAAACTAAAAATTGTAACAATTGCCACAGTGATACAAGAAAATATTATACGTTTTCAGAAAGAAAATCTTCATAGAGCAGATTTTATTATTGTTGTAGATGAAGATGTTACTAAAACAAATTAAAATTTTGTCTAATATTGAAACCTAAAATCTTTAATTATGAAAATTAAAAACCTATTGTTATTCCCTATAGTTGCTTTGACACTTTTCGCTTGTACAGATAACGACGACGAAGCTGAAATTCCTCAAGCACAAGAACCACAATTAATTATTAAATTTAAGTTTGACCCAGCCCAAATTCGATTAGATAATTTGGGACAACCATCAACTGTTGCCACAGGAAATGCTGCACAATCACCAATATTTAATACTATTGCCTCTCATTATTTAGAACTCACCCAAAATGCTACAACACTATTAGGAACGGGAACAATTTTGTATCGTGGGCAAGAAACTACAGCTGGCGGTTTGAATGCTTTCGATTTTAGCAAAGCAAAAATTGTCGCAGAAGGCGAAGCGTTTTTAAGCATTCCATTAAGCCGAATTCAAGCAGGAAGTTACGAATGGGTTAGATGCTCACTTTTATATCAAAATTACAATATCAATGTTTTAAGTTCTGGAACCAATTACGTTGGAACTTTAGCAAGTTTTGTTGGGACAAGAACTTATATTACAACCCACAATATAGGGAATTATCCATTTGTGGTAAATGGAAATCGTGACCAAGGTTATTGGGCTTTTGGGCTCCAAGGATTCCCATATTCTACATCAGGACAAGCACCAGCAGGCGCAACTACAGTTCCTAATCCAATTGCTTCGACGTCGCCAATTCCTGCTAATTCTTGTGTGGTTACTGGGAAATTCGCTAATAATTTAGTAATTACAGGAACAGAAACAAGTAATATTGAAGTAACACTTTCGCTTTCTATTAACAATAGTTTCGAGTGGAGCGAAGTAAATGCTGACGGAAAATATGAACCATCCGCAGGAGAAAACGTTGTAGATATGGGATTACGAGGATTAATTCCTAGTTTTGTGAGATAAAATAAATTTAATATTAAATTTATTTTAATTGGGTTTAGCTTTTGGTATTCAACAAAAGTTAAACCCATTTTAAATTCATTATAAATAAGCTACTAACATTTGCTGATGAAATCAAATTGAGTTATTTTTGTTTAAATTTTTTTAAACCAAACAATTAACAAAAATACTATGGCAAAATCAACAACGTTGAAGTCATCGATAGCAAAAAAAGTTGCTATGGCTCTTTCGGGACTTTTTCTGATGCTATTTTTAGCACAGCATTTTTTCATTAATTTTACTTCGGTGTTTAGTCCAGACACTTTCAATTCTATTTCTCATTTTATGGGAAATAATCCGCTTGTTCAATTCGTTATTCAACCCATTCTAATAGTAGGTGTGATTTTTCATTTTATTATGGGTTTTCTTTTAGATTTTAAAAATCGTGCTGCTAGACCAGTTTCATATGTTAAGTATGACGGAGCTTCTAATTCCTCTTGGGCTTCAAGAAACATGATTATTTCAGGCTCTGTGGTGTTGGCTTTCTTAGGTTTGCATTTTTACGATTTTTGGTTTCCCGAAATGGTCTACAAATATGTAGCTGTTAATCCTCTTGAACCAACAAGATATTTTCATGAACTAGCAGAAAAGTTTGAAAGTCCAATACGTACGGGCATTTATTGTCTTTCTTTCTTATTGTTATCTTTGCATTTATGGCATGGTTTCAATTCTTCTTTTCAATCTGTAGGATTCAATAATAAATTTTCAAAATCATTACATAAATTAGGATATGCGTTTGCAATAATTATTCCTTTTGGATTTATTTTTATTGCTTTATTTCATCATTTTAATAATTAATAGCTAATTATGAAGTTAGATTCAAAAATACCAGAAGGTTCTATTTCAGAGAAATGGACAAATCATAAAGATCATCTTAAACTTGTTGCCCCAAACAATAGACCAAAAATTGATATTATTGTTGTAGGAACAGGGCTTGCTGGATCGTCTGCAGCTGCATCATTAGCAGAAATGGGATATAATGTAAAAGCATTTTGTTTCCAAGACTCACCTCGTCGTGCACACTCAATTGCAGCTCAAGGAGGGATTAATGCTGCTAAAAATTATCAAAATGATGGAGATAGTACTTACAGATTATTTTATGACACCATCAAAGGTGGAGATTATAGAGCTCGTGAAGCAAACGTGCACCGTTTAGCCGAAGTTTCTGGAAATATTATCGACCAATGTGTGGCTCAAGGAGTTCCTTTTGCTCGTGATTACGGAGGAAACTTAGACAATCGTTCTTTTGGTGGTACACAAGTACAACGTACTTTTTATGCCGCAGGACAAACAGGGCAACAATTACTTTTAGGTGCTTACTCTTCATTATCAAGACAAATAGGTCAGGGAAATGTAGAAATGTTTAATCGTCACGAAATGCTAGATTTAGTAAAGATAGACGGAAAAGCACGTGGAATTATTGCACGTAATTTAGTTACAGGAGAAATAGAAAGGCATTCGGCTCATGCTGTTATCATTGCAACTGGAGGTTACGGAAATGTATATTTTCTTTCTACAAACGCAATGGGAAGTAACGTTACGGCTGGCTGGAAAATTCACAAACAAGGAGCAGCTTTCGCAAATCCTTGCTATGTACAAATTCATCCAACTTGTATTCCCGTACACGGAACGAATCAAGCGAAATTGACTTTAATGTCAGAATCGTTAAGAAATTCTGGACGCATATGGGTTCCAAAGAAAAAAGAAGATGCACAAGCCATTCGTGAAGGAAAACTAAAACCAACACAACTAAGCGAAGAAGATAGAGATTACTACTTAGAAAGAAAATACCCAGCTTTTGGAAACTTAGTACCCCGTGATGTTGCTTCAAGAGCAGCAAAAGAAGTATGTGACGAAGGTCACGGAATAGAAGCTAACGATACCAATGAAGGTGTTTATTTAGATTTCTCTTCAGAAATTCAAAGTAAAGGTCGTCAAACTGCTTTTGCAAAAGGAAATCATCATCCTACAGATGAAGAAGTTACCAAATTAGGAAAACAGTGGTTAGAGCAAAAATATGGTAACTTATTTACCATGTACCAAAAAATTACTGACGAAAATCCTTACGAAACACCAATGAAAATTTATCCAGCAGTTCATTATACAATGGGTGGTGTTTGGGTAGATTATAACTTACAGTCTACGATTCCAGGTTGTTTCGTAGCAGGAGAAGCAAACTTCTCTGATCATGGAGCAAACAGACTGGGAGCTTCAGCATTAATGCAAGGTTTGGCCGATGGTTATTTCGTGTTACCTTATACAGTTTCTAACTATTTAGCAGATGAAATTAGAACTGGAAAAATCTCTACAGATTCTCCAGAATTTGTGGAAGCAGAAAATAGAGTTAAAGATTCTATTAATAAATTCTTAAACAACAATGGCTCTAAAACTGTAGATCATTTTCACAAACGTTTGGGGTTAATTATGTGGAATAAAGTAGGAATGGGAAGAAATGAAGCTGGTTTAAAAGAAGCTATTTCTGAAATTGCCGCATTAAAAGAAGAATTCTATAAAGATGTTTATGTTCCTGGAAGTGCAGACGAATTAAATCAAGAATTAGAAAAAGCACTTCGTGTTGCCGACTTTATCGATTTAGGTCAACTAATGGCAATGGATGCTTTACAAAGAAAAGAATCTTGTGGAGGACATTTCCGTGAAGAATATCAAGATGCTGAAGGAGAAACACTTCGTGATGATGAAAACTTCTCTTTCGTTAGTGCCTGGGAATATATGGGTTACGATATCAGCAAAGAAATTCTTAACAAAGAAGAATTGAAATACGAGTTTATTAAAATCGCAGCTAGAAATTACAAATAAAAAATTATGAGTGCAGCAAAAAATATCAATATAAACCTTAAAATTTGGCGTCAGAAAAATGCCAAAGCAAAAGGCAGCATGGAAACTTATAAATTAGATAATGTTTCTACAGCAAGTTCATTTTTAGAAATGCTCGATCAATTAAACGAGCAACTAATTAGTGGAAAGAAGGAGCCAGTAGCATTCGATCACGATTGCCGTGAAGGAATATGCGGAATGTGTTCACTTTACATTAATGGTAGAGCCCACGGACCAGATACAGGAACAACAACTTGTCAATTACACATGAGGAAATTTAACGATGGAGATACAATCTTTATCGAACCTTGGCGATCTAAAGCGTTTCCAGTTGTAAAAGATCTAGTGGTTGACAGAAGTGCTTTCGACAGAATTCAACAAGCAGGTGGATTCGTATCTGTAAATACATCAGGAAATACTATCGATGCAAATGCAACCCCAATTAATAAAGACGATGCTGACAATTCATTTATGGCAGCCGCTTGTATTGGTTGTGGTGCTTGTGTAGCGTCTTGTAAAAATGGTTCAGCGATGTTATTTGTTGGAGCAAAAGTATCTCAATATGCCTTATTACCACAAGGAAAAGTAGAAGCTACAACTCGAGTACTTAACATGGTTCGTCAAATGGACGAGGAAGGTTTTGGAAACTGTACAAATACAGGAGCTTGTGAAGTAGAATGCCCTAAAGGAATTTCTTTAGAAAACATTGCAAGAATGAACAGAGAATATTTATCTGCAAGTTTGAAAGGATAATAGCTATATACAAGAAAAAGGAAAACGCATTCAAATAAATGAATGCGTTTTTTTATTATCAGAAAATTAGAATCCGTGACTTAAAAGTTAAACACATAATTACTTAACAAACGCAACACTTCCGATATTTCTTCTTTAGTGTTATAACTGTGCAAACAAATTCGCAATCGTTCTTGACCTTCAGGAACTGTTGGCGAAAGTATTGCTTTCACATCAAATCCTTTTTCTTGAATTTGTTTAGCAATATTTTTTACTTTTTGGTTTCCAGAAATAATAGCAGATTGTATTGCCGATTTACTTCTAACAAACATTGGTTTCAATCCTAATATTTGCTTTTCTTGATTAAAGTGAATAATGTTCTCTCGAAGTTTATCAATTTGTATAGTATTGGCTTCCAGTTCTTGATAAGCTACTAAAATTGTAGCAACAGAATGTGGTGAAAGTCCTGTCGTATAAATAAAACTACGTGCAAAATTAACCAAATACTCTTTTAAATTCTGGCTTCCTAAAATAGCTGCTCCATGACAACCCAATCCTTTCCCGAAAGTCATAATTCTAGCAAACACTTTATTTTGCAATTGTAATTGTTGTACTAATCCTTGTCCTTTATCTCCAAAAATACCTAAAGCATGTGCTTCATCAATAATTAAATTGCAGTTGTATTTCTCGGATATTATTGCTAATTCTTCTAAGTTCGGACAATCGCCATCCATAGAAAAAACAGATTCGGTAACAATATAAACTTCGACAAGTTCGGTTTTATATTTTAAAATCAATTTATCTAAATCTTCAGAATAATTGTGTTTAAATTTATAAGATTTTGCATTGGATAATTGAATTCCGTCGCGAATAGAAGCATGACACAATTCGTCGTACAAAATGACATCATTTCGTTGCGGCACAGCGCTAAAAAAGCCAATATTGGCATCATACCCAGAATTGAAAATTAAAGCCGATTCTGATTGATGAAAACGGGCAATAAGTTCTTCTGTTTCTGAATATAAATGATGGTTTCCTGAAAGCAATCTAGAACCAGTTGCTCCATTTATTTTAATATTTCTATCGAGTAAAAATTGGTGTGTTTTATCAAAAATAAATTCAGAATGAGCTAATCCTAAATAATCATTAGAAGTAAAATCTATTAAATTATAAATTAATGGCAAACTTCGCAAAGCATTGTTTTGCTCACGTAGTTCTAGTTTAATTAAAAGTGATTTTGGTAAAATTTTCATGCAAACAAAGATAAAACTTAATTGAGTGACGAACTATTTAAAATCCTTAAAAGAGAGCTCTTATTCTTTTTACTTTATTGGTTTTATCGATTTCTGTAAATAAAATAACTTTAGAATCTTTTACTTTAAAACGAGGATTGCCCAAATAATCAAATTCACTTCTTTCAAATATAGGTGACATTTGCTGTGGTGTTATTCCAATTGACAAAGTGTTTAATTTCCATTTTTTATTAGAAATAATAACTTCTATAATCTTATCATTTTGCATTTCGATTGTCAAACCATCGTAGCTAAAAGTAAAAACAGGCTCTTCTTTGTCATCAGGAAGTTCTTTGTTTAATGAAATAGCGCCTCCTAAAACTGCTTCAATTTTTTGAAC
The DNA here is from genome assembly GCF_043756175.1 of Flavobacterium sp. Classification (GTDB taxonomy): domain Bacteria; phylum Bacteroidota; class Bacteroidia; order Flavobacteriales; family Flavobacteriaceae; genus Flavobacterium. The sequence continues at coordinate 30,244 of NZ_JAYURN010000053.1, read as the reverse complement.
AGAATTTTTTTCGCAAACATTAATACTTTTATTGGTTTTGGCATTGGTTAGTAATAATGTTCCAGAAGTTTTTTGTTTATTGAAGCTACCCAAAAAGCAACACAATACAATTCCGAATAGAACGCTAAGTATTTTTGTTTTCATAATTTGATGGTCTTAGTTTGAATGTCTTTAAAATTGAAAGGTAATTTAAGTTTAAAATTTTAGAAAAAACTAAATTTATACGCTTAATCTTTAAAAAATATGGAATATTATTGACAAATATTGTCATTCTGAGGAACGAAGAATCTCATAACTATAAGTAATAATGAGATTCTTCGTTCCTCAAAATGACAAACTACATATCTTTTATACCAATAAATTCAAACACTAAATAACATTAATTTTTTCTGATTCAATCCACATCAAAAATAAAAAAAGCCAAACAATAAATGCTTGGCTTTTACTTTTATTTTGAAATTGTTTTAGTCGGCTAAAACAATTACTTTATTATCTTTCATTTCGAGAGTTCCTGACGAAATAGCAAGTGTATAATTCTGATCATTTACTTTAGTAAACAAATCCTTAGATTCTTTGCTAAACTTGAAACTTGGCGCAGTAATTCTTACAATACCTTTTTGAAGTAACGAAACTATTGGTGCGTGATTATTTAACATTTCGAAACTACCATCAACTCCTGGAACAGAAATTGAAGTGATTTCTCCTTTAAATAATGATGCTTCTGGTGATACTATTTCTAAAATCATTTACTATAATTGAAAATTGATAATTATTTAAATTGTCAATTGTTAATTGAATTATGCTTCTGCTAACATTTTTTCTCCAGCTTCGATAGCGTCTTCAATAGTTCCTTTAAGGTTGAAAGCTGCTTCTGGCAAGTGATCTAATTCACCATCAATAATCATATTAAATCCTTTGATAGTATCTTTGATATCAACTAAAACTCCTTTCAATCCTGTAAATTGCTCAGCAACGTGGAAAGGTTGAGATAAAAATCTTTGTACACGTCTTGCACGAGAAACTGATAATTTATCTTCTTCAGATAATTCTTCCATACCTAGAATCGCGATAATATCTTGCAATTGTTTGTATTTTTGAAGAATTTCTTTTACTCTTTGTGCACAGTCATAATGCTCATCACCTAAAATTTGAGGTGTTAATATACGAGAAGTAGAATCTAACGGGTCAACCGCTGGATAAATACCTAATTCAGCAATTTTACGAGACAATACTGTTGTAGCATCTAAGTGAGCAAATGTTGTAGCTGGTGCCGGGTCAGTTAAATCATCCGCAGGAACGTAAACCGCTTGAACAGATGTAATAGATCCTTTATTTGTAGATGTAATACGCTCTTGCATCGCTCCCATTTCGGTAGCTAATGTTGGTTGGTAACCAACTGCAGATGGCATACGACCTAAAAGTGCCGAAACCTCAGAACCCGCTTGTGTAAAACGGAAGATATTATCAACGAAGAAAAGAACGTCTTTACCTTGGTCTGAACCTGCACCATCACGGAAATATTCCGCAATTGACAATCCTGAAAGTGCTACACGAGCACGAGCTCCAGGTGGCTCATTCATTTGTCCGAAAACGAAAGTAGCTTTAGACTCTCTCATTCCTGGCATATCAACTTTAGATAAATCCCATCCTCCATTTTCCATAGAGTGCATGAAATCTTCACCATATTTTATAATTCCTGACTCTAACATCTCACGAAGTAAGTCATTTCCTTCACGTGTTCTTTCTCCTACTCCTGCGAATACAGAAAGTCCACCGTGACCTTTTGCGATATTGTTAATCAATTCCTGGATCAATACTGTTTTACCAACTCCAGCACCACCGAACAATCCAATTTTTCCTCCTTTTGAGTAAGGCTCAATTAAATCGATTACTTTAATACCTGTAAATAAAACTTCAGAAGAAGTAGATAAATCTTCAAATCTTGGCGCTTGACGGTGAATAGACATTCCATTGTCACCATCTTTTGGTAAATTTCCTAAACCATCAATTGCATCTCCAATTACATTGAACAAACGTCCGTAAACATCAGCTCCAATTGGCATTTTGATTGGATTTCCAGTCCCAACAACTTCATAACCCCTACTTAAACCATCAGTAGAGTCCATAGAAATGGTACGAACTGTATTTTCTCCGATATGAGATTGTACTTCAAGTACTAATAAAGTACCGTCTTTCTTAGTGATTTCTAATGAATCATAAATTTTTGGAAGCTCAACATCTTTACCGTTGAATACTACGTCTACAACTGGACCGATGATTTGCGAAACTTTTCCTATTACTTTTGACATTGCTTATGTATTTATTAAATAGCTATTTAGGTTTGTTGAAAATATGTCTATTTTCAGAGTGCAAAGATAATTTTTTAAAATATAAAATCAATATTTTTTTTATGTTTTTTAATCTCTTTTTGAATTCGTTTTTCAATACATATTATTTAAAATAAAAAAACCATCAACTTTCGTTGATGGTTTTGATATCTATTTGCTTTTTATTACAAAGAAGCAGGATATTGTATTTGATAATTTCCTAAATCTACAGCTTTAAGTGTAGAACCGTATTTAGCATTAATCGCTTCTGCAAATTTATTAGCAATAAGCGCATAGCCTCTAGCACCTGGGTGAACACCATCTAAAGAAAAAGCCCCGCCTGTAACATAAGTAGCAGACATGTGGTAATTACCAAAACGAACTCCTCCGTTTACTAATTGATCCATAATTGCTTTAGCATCAACAAATGCCAAACCATTTGCTGCAGCAGCAGAAGCAATTGTTTCATTGTAATGATCTGTAGCCACTTTAATTTCAGCCGCTTCATCTTTAGATAAAACCCATTTATCAGCTAATGGAACACTAACTCCATTGATAGCCGCAGGATTTCCTCCTACCAAAGTACCAATAAATGAACTTGCTGGTAATACTAATAAATCCGCAGTAGTTGCTGGTCTATATGAAGGAATGCTATATCCAGTAAGATTCGTTAAATAATTATCAACGATAATTACAGGATTTTTACCCACAACAAAAACAACTTTTCTTCTATCTGCTTCTGCTTGTGATAATCCTAAATTAGCCACAGCATATGTTAATCCTCCATTATACGTCGCAAAACCCGAGTTTAATTGAGCAACTTGAGCAGCGTTAAGAGTTACTGGATTATAAGGAACTCTTGTAAAATATGGCAATGAACTTACGTATGGTAAATTTGCAACTACACCTTTTTTTCCTCCTGCAGCTAATTGAGTAGCCAAAGCGTTGTATGCACCATCAAAAGTTGCATTTGAAGTGATATTATTACCTGTTGAAGGCGATTCCGTGGTGGTTACACCACCACCAGTTGCATATCCTAAAACATCATTTCCTCCAATCCATAAAGAAAAGAAAGTTGGATTTTGAGATAATGCATCTGCTAATACTGTTGTACTTGCAGAAGAAGAAAATCTAGAAAAATAAGGGCTTGCTAATCCCGCCGGAACACCCATTGCATTACCGTAACCGGCAGCTAGCAAATGGTAACTTTTTGCACCAGGTACTCCTAAATTATTAAATGTTCCAGATAAATGATTAAGCACTTCTGTTACAACTGGACCAGCTACTGGTACTGGAGCAGCTCCATTAAAATACAATCTTGTTCCTTGTATTGTAGTTCCACTAAATAACAAACCTCCTTTATTGTCATCACCACAAAAAGGTGTGTTAAAAGCCCCGCCTCCTACTTGACTAAATTGTACAGCAAGTATATTTGGATAAGAATTTTGTTGCCCTTTTTTAAACAGAGCACCATCACTATAACCCGCAGCAAAGGAATCTCCTAATGCTACGTATTTAGAGAAATCAGCTGAACCTGCAGTTACAGGAGCTTCTGTAACAGTATCATCACTTTTATTACATGCTACAAAGCTTAAAGAAGCCAACAGTAACCATTTTATATTTTTTTTCATAATTCTTATCATAAAGTTATTATATTTTATTAAGGATTAATTGTCCAAGAAGCATAGTATTGTTGCCCGATTGCTCCAGCTCCTAATACTTGTATATAATCCTTACCACCTAAATTAGCGCCACCAACTTTGATAACTGATTTCAAGAATGGTATTGCATAATTTACTTGTGCATCAAATACTACATTTTCTGGAACCATACCATCTATAAATGATGATTGCCATAAGTATTCGCTATTCCATCTTACGTTTGTATTAAAACCAAAGTTTTTGAATAATTTATCATTACCAAAACTAGCTTTTGCTCTGTGTTTAGGCGTATTGAAACCTGCTTCAAAACTTGGGTCACTTGACTGATCAAAATCAAATTGAGAATAGTTATAACTACCTCCTAATTCGAAGTTTTTATATACTTTTCTAGACAAACCAGCACCTAATCCTAATGATTTTACTTGTGCTTTAGAGTTTGTATAAACTTGGTATGTTCTTCTATCTCCATTGTCTAATGCTGTTGCGCCATCAGATGCACCAGCTGTTCCGTACAAAGGAGCAATTGTATTAGTTTGACTTAAGAAATCGTTATAAGTATTATAATACCCATTAAGATCTACAGAAAAATCTTTAACCATTGTGCGGTATCCTAATTCTATCGCTTGTACTCTTTCTGGCTTAACTAAAGTAGGACTTGCCACAACAAGTAATGAAGAAGCCGTTGCTAATGGAGTGCCTGCTGCTCTAGCAGCCGCAAATGTTTTATATGAATCCGCAGTATAGGCATTATTGTAAGCATTCTCTCCTGTCATTGTAACAGTTGCTGCATTTCCTAAAAGTTGGCCTGCAGCACTTACACTTCTAGTTTCAACATATCTTGTTAAGTTTTCAGGCGCAGAACCAATTAAGGCAAATGGCCCTAAATCTAAACCAATGTATTGGTCTTGTGTTGTTGGGTTACGGAAACCTGTTTGATAAGAAGCTCTAAGATTGTGTTGTTTTTTTGCTCCAGCTCCGTAAGTAAAAGATACTCTTGGAGAGAAATTCCCGTCAAAGTTTTTAGATTTATCATAACGTACAGATCCTGTGAATTTTAATCTGTCCTCCATAAATTTCTTTTGAACTTGCGTATAAACTCCGTATTCATTATATTTAATAGGACCATCATAATCTGTAAAAATAGATCCTTTAGAATTCATTTCGTATTGTCTTCCTGAACCACCTACTTGAATTTCAGCAAATTTTACTAAATCTTTGAAATTATAATTTACGTCAGCATGATATAATTTAGAATTATCTTGAAACTTAGCACCTTTTGTGAAGTCTGCATCTTTTACAATTGTACTTAATGCTTGATTAAATTGCGCAGATCCTGGTTCAAATCTTGGACTTCCTGTGGGAGTAGGTAAAAAAGGCAAACCAGATGGCTTGATATTATAATCAGCATAATTCCTTGCATTTGCAGCAGATTGTTGCGCATTAGTTCCCAAAACAGCACCTGAAAGTTGAAATGCAGTTGCATAGTTTGTAAACCATTCTGCATCTGATTTTGCTGCTCTATTTACATTCCAAGCAGCGAAACGTGTGTCATAAGAATCTCCTGCATCTTCAGCTGTTCTGTAGACTCTCGCGAAGAAATTTTTCCCTTTTACTTCTAATTTAGTTTGATCCATGTAGAAGTTTTTAAGTGCATATCTGTTAGCTCCTTGATAAACCGTGTTACCAAAACCTAATTTGTGTTGCAAAATAATTTCGAAATCATTTGCCCAAGGCTTAAAGTGTAAAGAGAAATCTGCTTTTACACTTTCAATCTTATTGTCAGTTAAATCTTGTTCTCTATAACCTGTTCTACTTACTTGTCCTACATTTGGAACAAAAACAGAAACCTCATCACCATATAAATTTACTCCATCATAGTTTTGATTGTTTGCATGCCCTATTCCTCCGTTATCTACAGCTCCATTAGAAACGTTTCTATCATCTGAAGCAATCCATTCTTTAGCACCTAAATAAGAGAAATTCCCTTTTGCAGCAAAATGTTCTGTAAATTTTTTAGCAGCTCTAAATCCGAAATCGTAAAAAGGATTATTTCCTGCTGCTGTTTGAGATGTTTGTCCGTATTTCATGTAAGTTGAAATTCCTTCTTTAACGAAAGGACTTCTACTATTCATAAACATAATCCCATTGAATGCATTTGCACCATATAATGCAGAAGATGCTCCTGGTAGAACCTCAACATTAGCAACATCGATATCAGAAACTCCTAATAAATTTCCAAGTGCGAAGTTAAGAGCCGGCGAAGAGTTGTCCATACCATCAACTAACTGCATAAAACGAGTATTTGCAATAGTCGCAAAACCACGTGTGTTTACTGATTTGAAATTAAAACTACTCGTATTAAAATGCACATCCTTCAGATTTTCTAACCCTTCGTAAAACGAAGGCGCAGTTGTGTTTTTAATGTCTTTTAGCCCCATTCTTTCGATAGTAACTGGCGATTCTAGAATTCTCTCTGGAGTTCTAGATGCAGATACAACAATCTCGTTTAGAGAAGTTGCTTCTTCTGATAAAGTCACGACAATTTCTTGCTCTTTTGAATTTACAACAACTGTTTGACTTGTAAAGCCCATCATTGAAACTTCGATAGAAAAAGGAAAAGAATTCTGGTTCTTAAGCAAGAATTTCCCGTCGAAACCCGCCGATGTTCCTGTAGAACTTCCTACAACTTTAACATTAGCTCCGGGAATGGGCTGATTGTTAACATCTGTAACTGTTCCTGAAATTGAATTTTGCGCAAACGAAAGTCCGCAAAAAAACAATGACAAAATAATAAAGTAGATTCTCATTCGTTTTGATTTTTATTGGTTTAGAAAGCCAAAATACAAATATTTTTATTACCAAATGAAAAGATTGGTAAAAATTTTAGGAACAATTTCACAGTTTATCGATTATTTTTATTTTATGAATCTTTAATTTTTTAAGTTTTTATCATAATTTTAACGTTTATATATATAAAAAATACTATGCGCACATAATAAAGTTGATTATACCTATAATAATTTAAAAAAAAGGGGTTGAAAATAATAAATGAATTGCATAAAAAAAGTGAGATAAAATCTCACTTTTAATAAAAATATATGTTCTTTTTTAGCTATTCTACAGTAACAGACTTCGCTAAATTCCTTGGTTGGTCTACATTACACTCTCTCATAACAGCAATATGATATGATAATAATTGCAATGGAATTGTAGTTAATAAAGGAGACATCGCATCGGCAGCATCTGGAATTTCGATAACATAATCGGCTAAATCGCGGACTTGCGTATCGCCTTTGGTCACAATAGCAATAATTTTTCCACTTCTTGATTTAATTTCTTGAATATTGCTCACCACCTTATCATAATGCCCTTGTTTAGGAGCAATTACGACTACTGGCATCTGTTCGTCTATTAGCGCAATTGGCCCATGTTTCATTTCGGCAGCTGGATAGCCTTCCGCATGAATGTATGAAATTTCCTTAAGCTTCAAAGCTCCTTCTAAAGCTACCGGGAAGTTGTAACCTCTTCCTAAATATAAGAAATTTGTAGCGTCTTTGAAAACTGATGCAATTTCTTTGGCTTTGTCATTCGTTTTAAGCGCTTCGGCAACTTTTTCAGGAATAATTTCTAATTCCTGTAAGTATCTATGAAAATCTGAGTTTGATAAAGTTCCTTTTGCTTTAGCCAAACGCAAGGCAATCATTGTTAGAACAGTGATTTGTGTGGTAAAAGCTTTTGTAGAGGCTACTCCAATTTCTGGTCCAGCATGAGTATAAGCTCCAGCGTGGGTTTCTCTAGAGATTGATGAACCTACGACGTTACATACTCCAAAAACAAAAGCTCCTTTTTCTTTAGCTAATTTTATTGCAGCAAGTGTATCTGCTGTTTCTCCCGATTGAGAGATTGCAATAATAACATCATCTTTATCTATAATTGGATTTCGATATCTGAATTCTGAAGCATATTCAACTTCAACCGGAATACGAGCGAATTCTTCAAAAATATATTCGGCAACTAATCCTGCGTGCCATGACGTTCCGCAAGCGATTATTACAATACGTTTTGCATTGGTAAATTTATCGATATTATCTTCTATTCCTGCCATTCTAATTAGTCCTTCATTGGCATGAAGACGACCACGGTAAGTATCTTTGATAACATTAGGTTGCTCATAGATTTCTTTCATCATAAAATGATCGTAACCTCCTTTTTCGATTTGTTCCAAATTCATTTGAAGCTCCTGAATATATGGATCTACAAGAGAATCGTCTTTTATTTTACGAATCTTCAATGGTTTATTCAAACGCACGATAGCCATTTCTTCGTCTTCTAAATAAATTGCGTTCGAAGTATATTCGATAAACGGCGTTGCATCTGAAGCGATAAAAAACTCGTCTTTACCTATTCCTATTGCTAATGGGCTTCCCAAACGGGCAACCACAATTTCGTCTGGTTTTTGTTTGTCGAAAACACAAATAGCATAAGCTCCTATCACTTGGTTTAAAGCTATTTGAACTGCTTTCCCTAATTTAAGATTGTCTTTTTTTTGTACATCTTCAATAAGATTTACTAATACTTCGGTATCAGTATCTGATTTGAAAGTATAACCTCTATTGATTAATTCTTTTTTTAACGGCTCATAATTTTCGATAATTCCGTTATGAATTATAGCAAGATTTCCTGAATTTGATAAGTGTGGATGCGAGTTTACATCATTAGGAACACCATGTGTCGCCCAACGTGTGTGACCCATTCCTATTGTTCCGTTAGTAGAGATTTCTTTTGATGATTTTTCCTCTAGATCCGAAACCTTACCTTTGGTTTTAGATAATTTTAAATCTTTACCGTCATAAAGTACAATACCAGCACTATCGTAACCTCTATATTCTAGACGTTTAAGTCCTTTTATTACGATTGGGTAAGCTTCTCTGTGACCTATATATCCAACAATTCCACACATAATTTATAGTTAATTAGATTTTGTATAATAAATTTGAAATTTTATTCTGTCATCATAATTTACATCTGTAGAAAGATAATTACTACCGTATAAAACAGTTCCCAATGGACTTATTATAGAAGAAACTGGGAATTTATTCATTTTTTTATTTGCATCGGTAAAACTAGGTGCTGCAACTTCTACTGGATTTAAAACCCCAAAACTAAGCGCATTAATATTACCCGTCACAACAACTCCTAAACGAACATTTTTTGTAACCCCTGTCGTTTCTTTGAGTATGTTGTTAATATGATCTGTTATTCTGATTTTATATTTGTCTTTTGCTGTAATTCCTGTTCCCACAGTTTCTATTATACCTCCATGTACAATTTTATTTAAACTCTCATCTGTAATATTGACAGTATTATCTAAATAATAATCATAAAGTGGAACATTCGTATCCGCATTAAAAATATAAATACGTTGTGGTTTGTCGTAATTACTAGTCATTTTTGATTTGTCTACTGTAAATGTTAGGCTCGCTTCATTTACTAATACATTTTTAGATTTCAAATTTGTTAACTCATCTGAAGTAAACAACTCTAAAAACGCCATAGAACCCTGACCTCCTTTTAAATATAAATTTTTATCCTCTGTTTGTGGAGTATTAACCATAGCATCTGAATATTCTGTACCCTCGTCTGTGTTTTTAAATAAACCAACAGTATTTCTTGACATTTTTAGTGTAAGACTAGCCATTTCTCTACTAGTACTTGGAGTAGTAGAAGTCGATCCTGGCACATCTACCTTGTCTTGTTTATAATAAATTGTAACGTCTCCTTTTGCAAAATCTAATCCCATTGAAGTTCCTTTGCCTGCAACCGATTCGGTTACTTGGAAATATAATCCTTTAAAATAAGATTTGAAAGCATTGTTGTTATCTAAATCAGCTACTGGAGCAAGAATTATATTCGTATTAAAATAAGATTTAGACAAATGCAAACGCATTCTTGGTGAATTATGAGATTCTACAACTTTAGGAATTACTAGTACATTGTTATCTGTATCTACTTTATATTTTTTATACTCTCTCGTATCAGGAACAAAAGCTGTATTTTCGTTTGCTGCTACAGCATCATTTAGCACTGGACTAGCTATATTAGCATTAAAATTGGCATCTTCGTCCGAAAAATGTTTTTGTGCTCCAAAAGTAACCGGATCGGAATCTCTAAGATAAACTCCATTTCTGAATACTTTTAAATTTATTGGGTCATAAATCTTTGGAGTCGTTGTAGATGTATTCGTTGTATAAATTGAATTTAATTGGTAAGTTCCTATTCCGTTTGCATCTGTTGATATTTTTGTACTATAGTACGGAACAGTAAGGACAACACTATCAATCTCTATTGAATATTTGTTTTTAAACGTTGGTTTTTCTGTTACTAATGATAATTGTGTTACAAAATTTGCTGTTATTTTTCCTAAAACAGTATTTGGATTTACAAGAATACCCAACTGATTATAAGCCATGTTACTTGTTTCAACTGCTGAAACTTTCTGATTGTATGCTTTTACTGAAAAAAGTTCGGGAGTAATCGTAAAATCATCGTTCCCTACAATATTCGAACCTAATGTATTATAATCTTTATCGCATGAAGCAAAAAATATAGCAACTAAAACAATAGTTAGTTTTCTTAAAAAAGTGGTATTCATCATTAACCTAATATTTGATTTTTGTAAAATTCTATGTACGCTTCCGAAAACGCATCTTTCTGAGCGAAAGGTAAAAAAGGTTTTTTTGAAGCATCTATAAATTTTGTTAAATTTGAAGAAATGCTTTCCGAGGCAATAACAACACCATCTGAATGGTTTATAGACGCCATCATAATATTTTCGAAAGTAGGATTGTCAAGTTCCGCAATAGCGCTATGAGGAATCCCGTCAAACTGAACTTTTTTACCCATTTCAGCGTTTAGACTTCCGTCGAAAGACTGATTAAAAACCGAGGTTACAATTTTAGTATCAGCAAACAAAGCTTCATCTTTGTAATAATGCTTCATATATATAGGGAGCATCGCTGCCATCCAACCTTGCACGTGTATAATATCTGGAACCCAGTTTAGTTTCTTAACCGTTTCTACCACGCCTTTTGCAAAGAAAATAGCACGTTCGTCATTATCTGGAAACATAACTCCTTCTTCATCAGTAAACGTAGCTTTTCTTTTAAAATACTCATCATTATCGATAAAATAAACCTGAATACGCTCTTTTGGTATCGATGCAACTTTAATAATTAGAGGCATATCTACATCGTTTACAACAAGATTCATCCCCGAAAGGCGAATAACTTCATGTAATTGATGCCTTCTTTCATTTATATTACCATAACGAGGCATAAAAATTCTTATTTGCCCACCCTGATCATTAATCATTTTCGGCACATCGTACGACATCAAAGACACCTCATTTTCAGCAAGATAAGGCACTACTTCTGATGATACATATAAAATTCTTTTATCCTCCATTTTTTGTTTTGTTTTGTTTAAGGGACACAAATCATTTGCAAAATTACAAAAATTTATGTTGATATTGACTAAAATAGTAAGTTTGCACTGAATTTTAATGTTTTACGCATGACCGTTTTTGACAAACAAAAAGAAGTAAAAGCTTATTTGAAACCGTTTTTACAAGACAAAAAAAAGATAGGATTCGTTCCTACGATGGGCGCTTTACACGAAGGTCATTTATCATTAATGAATGAATCACTAAAAAATAACGATTACACAATAGTTAGTATTTTTGTGAATCCAACACAGTTTAATAACCCAGACGATTTAAAAAAATACCCAAGAACTTTAGAAAACGATGTTGCAAAAATAAAAACCTTAAACTCTCAAATCATTATTTACGCTCCTTCCGTCGAAGATATTTATGAAGGGGAAACTGCCTCAAAATCATTCGATTATGATGGCTTAGAATTCCAGATGGAAGGAAAACACAGGCCAGGACATTTTGACGGTGTAGGAACAATCGTGAAAAAATTATTCGAAATTGTAAATCCTACCAATGCTTATTTTGGCGAAAAAGACTTTCAGCAATTAGCCATTGTTCGAAAGTTAGTTCACAAAAATAATATGGCTGTAAATATTGTGGGCTGCAAAATTTTTCGTGAAGAAAACAAACTAGCTATGAGCTCTAGAAACGAACGCCTTTCGGCAGATGAAAGAGCAAAAGCAACTATAATTTACAAAACTTTGACAGAAGCCAAAAAACTTTTTGGCACGAAAACTGCTAACGAAGTAACAAATTGGGTTGTAAAAAAATTCAAAAATCAATCCCTGTTTGAGTTAGAATATTTCGAAATTGCCGATGAACAAACGCTTCTTACTTGCAAACGAAAAAGTAAAAACAAAAATTATCGTGCTTTTATTGCCGTTTTTGTGAACAATATAAGATTGATTGATAACATTTCATTAAAATAATTACCTTTGTACCATGCAAATTGAAGTTGTAAAATCTAAAATACACCGAGTAACAGTAACTGGCGCCGATTTAAATTACATCGGGAGCATTACTATTGACGAAGCTTTACTCGAAGCGTCTAACATTATTGAAGGCGAAAAAGTAAATATTGTAAACATAAATAACGGAGAACGTTTTGAAACTTACGCTATAAAAGGCGCAAAAAATTCGGGCGAAATTACTCTAAACGGTCCTGCGGCCCGCAAGGTTCATAAAGGAGATATTATCATTATTATGTCTTATGCACGTATGGATTTTGAAAAAGCAAAAAACTTCAAGCCATGGTTAGTTTTCCCTAACGAAAAAGATAATTCGTTAACGTAACGTGAGAAACAAACTAAGCACCTATTCCGGAGTAATTCTTCCTATTTTACTAGGACTAGGGCTCACGCTGTATATTTATAATTCTTTTACCACTGAGCAATTAGCACAGATGAAAGGCTATGTAATATCTGCAAACTATAATTATATTTCGTTTTCGCTAATAATTGCCGTATTTGGTTATGTTTTTAGAGCATACAGATGGAAATATACCTTAGCAGAAATAGGCAGCTATACTGGTTTCAAAATTAACTTTTTAGCAGTAAGTATAGGTTATTTCGTAAATTTAGGAATACCTAGATCTGGAGAAGTTTCTAGGGCTTTGGTACTAAAAAAATACCGGGATGTTCCTTTCGACAAAGCTTTCGGAACCATTATTGCCGAAAGAATAGTCGATTTTATCATTCTTTTGTGTTTAATTTTTACTTCCGTAATATTAGAATTTTCGACACTTAAAAAATTTCTTTTATATTATATTCCATTTAAGATATTAATTGTATTTGCCGTATTCTGTTTCTTAGGGCTTATTGCAACGATTTATTTGTATAAACATTCAAAATGGAAGTTTATAATTTTCATAAAATCTAAAGTTGAAGGACTAAAAGAAGGTGCATTTAGTGTTTATAAAATGCCTAATAAATTCCCTTTTTTGGCATATACATTCCTTATCTGGCTTTCTTATATATTAATGTTTTATTTCGCTGTTTGTTCACTCGAAGCAACGAATTCTATGTCATTAGGAACAACAATTGTTGCCTTTGTTATAGGCGGATTAGTAATGACTTTTACCAACGGAGGTTTTGGCTTTTTTCCTGTACTAATTGCAAAAATATTATTGCTATATGGCATTCCTGAGCAAGCAGGAAACGCATTGGGTTGGATTATTTGGATCTCGCAACTCATCATAACTGTTCTACTTGGTGTTTTCTCTTTTTTAGCACTACCAATCGTGGGTAAAAGAAAATAAATTATTATATTGCTAGTTCAAAAAATCACGCTATTATAATTCTTAAATATTATGAAAAATATATTCATTGCTATATCATTATTGCTTTCTGCAACACTATTTTCTCAAACCACAGATGTGATTCACTTAGAAAAATTAGGCGCTGACAGAGAAATAACTATCAAGTTACCTGCTTCATACGAAAAGAATCTCGAAAAAAAATATCCTTTAGTTTTAGTTTTAGATGGTGAATATTTATTTGCTCCTTTTCAAGGAAATCTAGCATTTGGAAATTATTGGGACGATATTCCTGAAGTAATTTTAATAGGTATAAACCAAAATAAAAAAGACGAACGTTATGATGATTCCGAATTCGATGAAGCAACTGGTTTACCTTCCAAAAAAGGTGGTGCGTTTTTCGAATTTATTGCCGCTGAATTAATCCCATATCTTGAGAAAAAATACCGAATTGCTCCATTCAAAATTATTGCAGGTCTCGACTCGACAGCAGGTTTATTAAACTCATTTTTATACAAAGACATTCCACAATTTAGTGCTTACATTTCTTTAAGTCCTGAATTAGCAAAAGGAATGATAGAAAGAATTCCTGAAAGACTGGCTACAACAAAAGAACCTTTATTTTATTACCAAGCAACTGCTGATGGGGATTTAAAAAAATTTCAAAACCAAATAAAAGCTTTAGACAAAAACATTACAGCTATAAAGAATCCGTTGTTGAATTACAAATTCGATGATTTCAAAAACGCATCACATTATTCATTAGTTTTAAATGGAATACCGAACGCTTTATACCAAATTTTCTCTGTTTACAGACCAATTTCTTCGATAGAATATCAAGAAAAAATTGCCATTTTACCTGACAGTCACGCAAAATATCTTACAGACAAGTACGAAACTATCGAAAAATCATTAGGTATAAAAATGAATGTTAGATTGGGTGATTTTAAAGCCATTGAAGCAGCTATTTTAAAATCAGGTGATTTCAAAGGATATGAAGAATTGGCACAAATTTCTGGTCAGCAGTACGAAAAAAGTATGTTGTATGATTACCACATGGCAATGTTTTACGAAAAAACGAAAGACTATAAAAAAGCAGTTAAATTTTATCAAAATGCGTTTATGAAACAAGAAATTCGTGAACTAACAAAAGACATGATGATGAATAAAGCAGCCGATTTAAAAAAATTAATCCCTGTAAAAGCTAAAGGTTTAAAAGGCGGTAAAGCCAAAGAAATTATTGAAGAAGTTCCTGTATCTGACACACCAACAACAGACACGCCTACGACTGAAACACCAACTGAAACACCAACTGAAGAGAAAAAACCATAATAATGGCCAAAGTAAAAACGTCTTTTTTTTGCCAAAGTTGCGGATCACAATATTCCAAATGGCAAGGACAATGCAATGCCTGCAAAGAATGGAATACCATTGTTGAAGAAATTATTCAAAAAGAAGAAAAAGCAGCTTGGAAAACCGAAACATCGGAAATAAAAAAAGCATCTAAACCACTTTTAGTAAAGGAAATAGATAGCACACAAGAAATCCGAATGGACACTTGCGATGGCGAACTAAATCGAGTGCTAGGCGGCGGAATAGTTCCTGGATCCTTAATCCTTTTAGGTGGAGAACCAGGTATTGGAAAAAGCACGCTTTTACTCCAAATTTCATTAAAATTACCATACAAAACCTTATATGTTTCGGGAGAAGAAAGTCAGAAGCAAATAAAAATGCGCGCCGAACGAATTACTACAAACGGTGATAATTGTTACATATTAACAGAAACCAAAACCCAAAATATTTTTAAGCAAATTCAGGAGATAGAACCTGAAATTGTAATTATCGATTCGATACAAACTTTACATACTGATTATATTGAATCCTCTCCAGGAAGTATTTCTCAAATTCGTGAAACCACTGCCGAACTGATAAAATTCGCCAAAGAAACTAACGTTCCTGTCATACTAATTGGTCATATTACCAAAGACGGGAGCATCGCTGGTCCAAAAATTTTGGAACACATGGTTGATACCGTTTTGCAATTTGAAGGTGATAGAAACCACGTGTACAGAATTCTTCGTTCCTTAAAAAATCGTTTTGGTTCTACGGCGGAACTCGGAATTTATGAAATGCAAGGTTCGGGATTGCGTGAAGTTTCCAACCCATCAGAAATATTAATTTCCCATAAAAACGAAGAATTATCAGGAACTGCAATTGCTTCTACTCTCGAAGGAATGCGTCCGTTAATGATAGAAATTCAAGCTTTAGTTTCAACAGCTGTTTACGGAACGCCACAACGAAGCACTACAGGTTATAATGCAAAACGACTCAATATGATTCTCGCTGTTCTCGAAAAAAGAGCTGGATTTCGTTTGGGAGCCAAAGATGTTTTCTTAAATATTACGGGTGGAATTTCAGTAGATGATCCTGCGATAGATTTGGCTGTGGTGGCTGCCATATTATCATCTAACGAAGATATACCTATTAATAAAGATTTCTGTTTTGCTGGCGAAGTAGGACTTTCAGGCGAAATTCGTCCTGTAAATCGTGTAGACCAACGCATTCAAGAAGCTGAAAAACTAGGTTTTTCGACCATTTATGTGTCTAAATACAACAAAATTTCGTTGAAAAATACTGGAATCAAAATACAATTAGTAGCTAAAATTGAAGATATTGTAATTGAATTGTTTGGGTAAAAATCATTATCTTTGAATATAAATTTATTTATTATGGATTTGCAATTAGAAAAAATCGAATTAATTGAGTTGCTTCTAAATACAAGAAAAGAATCTGTATTAAAAAAACTGCGTGCAATTCTTGAAAAAGAGCAGGACATAAATCTTACGCCCGATCAGTATCAAATAGTAGATAATAGAAGGGAATTACATTTAAAAAACGAGACAAAATCTTACTCTTGGGAACAAGTTAAAACAAATGCAAGATTAGCAAATCAATGAAATATGAATTGATAATTAAAGAAGAAGCAAGTCTTGAAATTATTGAATCTTATTTGTTTTACGAATCCAAATCAATTGGTTTGGGCGAGCGATTTCTTAATAATCTTGATGTTTATTTTGACCGAATTCAAGACTTTCCAGAACATTATCAAATAAAGAGAAAACCGTATCGAGAAGCTTTTGTGAAAAAATTTCCATTTGTAATTGTGTATGAAATTTTGGAAAATGAAACCGTAATTTATGCTGTTTTTCATTCGAGCAGAAATCCAAAAGAAAAACCACAAACACTCTAATGAAACCCTACTCCGAAATATTACAAATAACAAATTCTTATCACGAACTGGGCGAAACCATTCAAGCTGCCAATTTTGTTATTGAAGAATACGGGATAAAACATCCAAATTTCGGAGGTTTCGAATTACGAGAAAAAGCAAAAGCTGAATATATTCTCATGACAACCGAAGGCACTTTTGGGTTACCACAAATTATTAGAATCCCAGAAAATACGTTCGAATTTGAATTTATATTAATGCTCAATCTTATTGCCCACGAAATGGTTCATGTCGGTCAGAAAGTAACTGGACAATTTGTTGATGATAGAAACGAAAGGGAGTGGCAAGCGTATTACGAAATGCTTTTTCATAAAATATATCCGCAAATTCCTAACTTACCCAAACATCAATTGTTGTTTTTCGCCAATAAAGCCTTAAGTTATTACACTAAAATGGGTGAAAACTCTGATTTACAAATAAAATATGGGTTACAAAAACAAGAAGTCGATACCTTTATAACCTCATTATCATAATAATTTTTTATGAGAAGCAAAAAACAAAAATTTTTTCTATTCCTTAAGATTCTAATCGTATTCTTGTTATTTTCTGTAGCAGGAATATACTTTTTTCGTGATGTTTTGTTACAAAAGGTAATTTCAAAAGCAACTTCAAAATTTGACGCTGATTATAATTGCAGTTTATCTATACAAAAAGCCAGTTTCGATGGTGTTTCGAGTATCGAATTGAATAATATCATATTAGTCCCTAAAGAAGCGGATACACTTTTTTCTATCGAAAAAGTAAAAACAAAAATCAATGTATTTCAATTGATTGTAGGCGATATTCAGTTGCAAAATCTTGAAGTAAAAAATGGGTTTATTCAACTGGTAAAAACCGAAAAAGGTCGCAATTTTGATGCTTTTCTTAAAAAAGAAAAAAGAAATGATGTTAATGAAAAAAGAAATTACGCCAAATTAGCTTACCGGTTATTATCGAAAATGCTAAACTTGGTTCCAACCGAAATGCAACTCGAAAACATATCCATACGAATGAATGATTTGGGGATTAAAGTAACAATGCAATTGCCCCATTTGGAATTAAAAAACCATCAATTAGAAACCAATATTAATGTTACAGAAAACGAGTTTTCGCAATCATGGAACATTTCAGGTTTTGTAGATCCAAGAGCCAAAAAAGCCAATGTTAGAATTTACAACAAGGATACGTCAAAAATACAATTGCCCTATATTTATAAGCGTTTTGGTTTTAAATCTGGATTTAAAAACGTTCGTTTAAAATTGGATAAATTCGATTTAGAAAGTGACGAACTTCATCTTGACGGATTGGTTTCGGTAGAAGATTTTACTATAAATCATCCTAAAATCGCAAAAAAAGAAGTACTAATAAAAACCGCTAGTTTCGATTATCGTTTTTTACTAGGAAGCAATTTTGTATCGATAGACAGTACTTCGTCAGTACAAATAAACAACATCAAATTACAGCCTTTTGCGGAATATAATACAGAAGAAGATACGATTTATAAACTTAAAGTTTTGATTCCAAAAATGAAAGCTCAAGATTTTATTTCTTCGCTTCCAGAAGGATTATTTACCCATTTTACAGGAATGGAAACGGAAGGAAATTTTGATTATAAACTCAATTTCAAATACAATAAAAACAAACCAAACGCTTTGGTTTTTAACAGCAACCTAAATAAAGAAAAACTCAAAATTGTAAAATATGGCGAAGCCAATTTAAACAAACTAAATGGAGAATTCGTCTATCGCGCCATCGAAAACAATGTGTTGCAACGTCCTGTTTTAGTAGGTAATTCTAATCCTAATTTTACACCTTTAGAACTAATTTCGCCTTATCTTCAAAAATGTGTGCTCACTTCCGAGGATCCTTCGTTTTTCTCTCATCGCGGATTTATTAATGAAGCTTTCAAACAATCGATTACTAAAAACATTAGAACCAAAAAATTCTCTCGTGGTGCTAGCACAATCAGTATGCAATTAGTGAAAAATGTTTTTTTAACACGCGAAAAAACATTATCTCGAAAACTAGAAGAAATATTATTGGTTTATTTATTAGAAAACAATCGAATTGCAAGTAAACAACGCATGCTCGAAGTTTATTTTAACGTGATAGAATGGGGACCAAATGTATATGGAATTGGGGAAGCAGCTGCTTTTTATTTTCAGAAAAAACCAATCGATTTAACTTTAAAAGAATGTTTGTTTCTAGCATCGATTGTGCCTAAACCTAAAAAATTTATGTATCAGTTTGATGACGAAGGAAAACTAAAATCCTTTGCAAACAAACACGAAGAATTTATGAGTAAACTCATGTTGCGTCGAGGATTATTAACTTCTGAAGATACTATTGGGCAAAAAGTTCCTATTTCTATTTCGGGTCGCGCAAGAACACACATGAAGTTTAAAGTGCAAGATTCTATTGCTGTAGATTCTCTTTTTACCGATTTTGATTTTAATTAATTTCATTGCCTTCCCAACCTTTTACGCAAAAAGGTACTCTATGTAAATAAACCCATTTGTTATGAAAAATATAATTCTAATTTTTACTGTTTTAGTTTCTGCAATTTCATTTGCGCAGAAATCTATTTTTACTTCTGCCAAAGTAAAGTCGGCAACTGTATATTTTAATGCGACCGAAATTTCACAAAGCACAAACGTCCTATTACCTTCAGGAACGAGCGAAATTGTTGTAAAAAATGTTGCTAATTATTTGAATGAAAGTTCAGTTCAAATTGGCGCACCATCATCGTTAACCGTGCTTTCGGTACAATTTACAAACGATTATATGTCGGAATATGATATCGATGAAAATTCGCCAGCGATTAAAAAAGTAAAAGACAGTATTGTTTTGGTTCAAAAAGAACTAAATCGGGTTATCAATTCTCGAAATTCCGAAAGTAAAACGATAGAGTTATTGGATAAAAACCAACAAGTTTTTGGTCAAAATTCTGGTTTAAGTGTACTTGAATTGACAAAAATGGTCGATTATTACAAATCGAAACGAACTGAAATTAGCAATACCATAAACACGCTTGAAGAAAAAGAAAAAAAGCTAAATGAATTAATCACAAAACTGAATAACAAACTCGAAATCGATACTACTAAAGAAGAAAAAACCTCGTCAGGGAAATTAGTCTTGCAGGTTATGAATACTACTGCTGGCAATGTCCCTTTAGAAATTTCGTATGTAACAAATAACGCTTCGTGGTCGCCATTTTATGATTTGAGAGCAGATAATGTTACTTCTCCAATAAATATGATGTACAAAGCGCAAGTGATACAAAATACTGGAATCGATTGGAAAAAAGTAAAACTAACGTTGTCATCTGGAAACCCAAATCAGAACAATCAAGCACCAATTTTAAGTTCTTGGTTTTTAAGATATGGTTACGAGCAAAGCTATGGTTATAGAGATGGAGACAAAAAATCTAAACAGAATGTTATTCAATCATTATCTGGTAAAGTTTCTGGATTAACGATTCAAGAAAAAGATGAAGAATCAACAATTTCAGCATACACAACTATAAACGAAAACCAATTGAATGTTTCTTTTGATATTGATATTCCTTATGACATTTTATCTAACGGAAAAGCACATAGTGTAGCATTAAAAGAAATAAAACTACCTGCTTCATACAAATATTATGCGGCACCAAGAGTAGAAAAAGAAGCGTTTTTACTGGCCGAAATTGCCGATTATTCTAAATATAATTTATTGCCTGGAGAAGCCAACATTATTTTTGAAGGGATGTATGTGGGGAAAACAATGATAAATCCGAGTCAAACTTCTGATACTTTAAATTTGAGTATGGGACGAGATAAAAAAGTATCTATCAAACGTGAGAAAGTAGTCGATAAATCTGGAACTAAATTTTTGTCTTCTAAAAAAGAACAAACATTTACTTATGACATCACAGTAAGAAATAACAAAAAAGAAGCTATTGTGATGTTGCTAAAAGACCAATATCCATTAAGTTCTGACAAGGAAATAGAAATCGAATTACTTCAAAAAGATGGTGCCAAAGCCAATCTAGAAACTGGAATATTAACTTGGGATTTAGATTTAAAACCCAACGAAACCAAAAAAATAAGAATTAGTTATTTAGTTAAATATCCTAAAGATAAAATTATTGGTAATTTGTAAATTGAAACAATATCTTATATTTACTGAGGATGTTGTCATTATTCGTGTTAAATCAAAACTAAAATGGTATAATTAGCGGTTTTATCTAAACCATCTCCATCAGCTCTAAAGCTTTTTTAATGCTTTTTACATTTTCGAAATTCAATAATAAACGAAGTCCGTTTTTGGTTTCTTTTTCTTTCATTTTGCACAATTGCGGTTGTTTTTGTACAAATTGTAATACTTGATGAAAACGTTTCGATTGGTAATAATCACTTTGTTGATCTGACACAAAATAACAAACCATTTTACCTTGTTTTAGGATTAATTTTTCGACACCAATTTGGGTAGCAATCCATTTGATGCGCAAACTATTTAGTAAGGCAATGGCTTGTTTTGGCAAAGGACCAAAACGGTCAATGAGTTGTTTTTCATATTCCTGCAAGCCTTTTTCATCTTTAATAATTGCTAATGCATTATACAAAGCCAAACGTTCGGTTACACTATTAATATAATCGTCTGGGAACAATAATTCGAAATCAGAATCTATTTGTAAATCTTTTACATATTCTTTTTCTACCGTTTCATCGTCGTTTTCATATAAATCTTTAAATTCGTTTTCTTTAAGTTCTTCGATGGCTTCGTTCATGATTTTCTGATAGGTATCAAAACCTATTTCATTTATAAATCCACTTTGTTCACCACCTAATAAATCTCCTGCACCACGAATTTCGAGATCTTTCATGGCAATATTTAAACCACTACCCAATTCCGAAAATTGTTCTAAAGCTTGAATTCGCTTTCTAGCATCTTCCGTCATTACAGAATACGGCGGACAAATAAAATAACAAAAAGCTTTCTTGTTACTTCGACCCACTCGACCACGCATTTGATGCAAATCTGACAATCCAAAATTATTAGCATTGTTAATGAAAATCGTATTTGCATTCGGCACATCTAATCCGCTTTCGATAATGGTTGTAGCCACCAGAACATCAAACTCACCCTCCATAAAGGCCAACATGAGTTCTTCTAGTTTCTTACCATCCATTTGTCCGTGACCAATTCCTACTTTGGCATCAGGAACCAATCTCTGAATCATACCTGCTACTTCCTTGATGTTTTCTATTCTATTATTAATGAAAAATACTTGTCCGCCACGTTCAATTTCGAACGAGATAGCATCACGAATAGTTTCTTCATTAAAACCAACCACATTGGTTTCGATAGGATAACGGTTGGGCGGCGGCGTAGTAATGACTGATAAATCTCTTGCTGCCATGAGCGAAAACTGTAAAGTTCTCGGGATTGGTGTTGCCGTTAGTGTAAGTGTATCAACATTTTGAGTAATGGTTTTGAGTTTGTCTTTTACATTAACCCCAAATTTTTGTTCTTCATCAACGATAAGTAATCCTAAATCTTTAAAAATTACATTTTTACTCACCAATTGATGCGTTCCTATAATAATATCAAGACTTCCCGATTCTAAATCTTTGAGTGTTTCGGCTTTTTGTTTAGCTGTTCTAAATCGATTCACATAATTAATAGTAACCGGCATGTCTTTTAACCTTTCGGTAAATGTTCGATAATGTTGGTATGCTAAAATGGTTGTTGGTACTAATATAGCAACTTGTTTTCCGTTATCTACCGCTTTAAATGCTGCACGAATAGCGACTTCTGTTTTTCCGAAACCTACATCACCGCAAACCAATCTGTCCATTGGTCGATCACTTTCCATGTCGGCTTTTACTTCTTGGGTCGATTTTAACTGGTCTGGCGTGTCTTCATAAATAAACGAACTTTCTAGTTCGTGTTGCAAATAACTATCGGGCGCAAAAGCAAATCCTTTGTCTAAACGACGTTTCGCATACAATTGAATTAAGTTGAAAGCAATATGTTTTACTCTGGCTTTGGTCTTTTGTTTTAAAGCTTTCCAGGCTCCAGAACCAAGTTTATAAATCTTGGGTGGCGCACCATCTTTGCCCGTATATTTTGATATTTTGTGTAGCGAATGAATGCTTACATACACGATATCATTGTCAGCATACGCTAGTTTTATCGCTTCTTGTGTTTTACCATCAACTTGTATTTTTTGTAATCCACCAAATTTTCCAATTCCGTGATCAATATGCGTTACATAATCGCCAACTACCAGTGAAGTTAGTTCTTTGAGCGTTATGGTTTGTTTTTTTGAATAACCATTTTTGATGCTAAATTTATGATATCTTTCAAAAATTTGATGGTCCGTGTAACAAGCAATTTGGTTTTCTTCGTCGATAAAACCTTGATACAATGGCAATACAATAGTTTCGTATTGCTTGGTTATAGTTTCGTGATTTTGTTCGTCAAGACTCTCAAAAATATCATGAAAACGTTTGGCTTGTTGCTGATTCGAACAAAACAAATAATTTTTGTAATTGTGTTCGTGGTTTTCTTTCAAATTATTTAACAACAAATCGAATTGCTTGTTGAAAGAAGGTTGTGGTTTGATATGAAATTCGAAAGTTTCCGATGTTCTAAAAGTAGGTTTAGAAGCTGTTTCGACCACACAAAAATTTAAAGCTTGCTTAATGAATTCCTTCTGATTTAGAAATAATTGTTCTGGCGAAGCGTGTTTGATATCTTTATTTAACTTCTCAAAAGTTTCTTCAGCTTTGTTAAATAATTTGTCAAGATGGGTTAATAATAAATCTGTATTTTGAATAAAAACTGTTGTTCTAGCATTGATATATTCTAGAAAACTTTCTCTGTTTTCTTGTAAAAATTTATTTTCGAAATTGGGAATAATCGCAATTTTATTTTTCTTTTCAATTGATAGTTGTGTGGCCACATCGAAAGTTCGAATGCTATCTACTTCGTTACCAAAAAATTCTATTCGGTACGGATTATCGTTCGAAAAAGAAAATACATCCAAAATTCCGCCACGAACAGAAAACTCTCCAGGTTCAGTAATAAAATCGACTCTTTTGAATTCGTATTCAAATAAAACTTCATTTATAAAATCGATAGAAACCTGATCTCCAACCGAAATTTTTAAAGTATTTTTTTCTAATTCTTTCTTGGTTACCACTTTCTCAAAAATGGCTTCTGGATAAGAAACAATAATAGCTGGTTTTTTGCGAGAATTTATTCGGTTTAAAACTTCCGAACGAAGCAAAATATTCGCATTGTCCGTATCTTCTATTTGGTATGGTCTTCGGTAAGAACTTGGATAAAATAATACGTCTTGATCGCCAACGAGTTGTTCTAAATCATTCAATATATAAGCAGCTTCTTCTTTTTCGTTACACAATAACAAAAAAGAATTTTCACTTTTTGCAAACAAAGCTTGAATGACAAACGAAAATGACGAACCAACCAATCCTTTAATATGAATTTTGTTGTCGCCAGTAATTGCTTTAGATATAGTAACTATTTTGGCTTGTTCGCTGTATTTTTTAGAGATGATTTCGGTACTCAATTGAAAATAATTTTATGCAAATATACTTTGACTTTTTATGCAAAAAAAATCCTGCCTCATTTTAGAACGAGACAGGACTTTTTTAATACAAATTGAAATTAAAAAATTAATTTTTTAGTAACTATTTGATTGTTTTCTAATTCTGTTTTAATGATTAATGCTTGGTTTTGTTTTTGAATGTTTTCAATTACAAATTTGTTTTCATTTACATTTTTTTTATCGAAAATCAAACGACCCAAAACGTCATAAACTTGAATGTTTTTTATTTTTTCGGAAGTTGAGTTAACCACGATTTCATTATTATTACCATTTACAAAAACTGAATTTTCATTTATAGAAAAATTATTGTTCGTTGACAATAAATTCTGATAATGAATTTTAAATCTAGAATTAAATGTCCCTACAGCAGTATTAAAATCAAAAGAACTTAGCTTTAAATTATGGTAAGTTGCATTACTTGTGTCTTCAAGAAAAATGTCTTTGTCATCAAAAAAAGGATTTACATGATCGATAGCAATTGTATAATCACCCGCAATAGTTGCATTAAAACCTAAATCGATTATATCATTTACATTCCAAGGATATGCCCTTCCTTGTATTCCGAAACCAGAGGTTATAGGACTTATCATCGAATAAAAAGTGATGGCACCTTCTGTAGAAGCTAATGCATCAGTCCCAAAATCATATCCGTTTGTTGCGCCTTCTTCGTATCCAAATGCAATTTGTTTAAATGCGCCTAATGTGTTTGTTAAGTTTAAATGAATATAATAATTTAAAGGAACGGCTTGTGCGTTTTTATAAAACTGACCATTGTTGCCAGCAACTCTCATACTATTTGTAAATATAAATGAAGTTGTTGTGGCTGCCGATGCGAAAAATCCTTGTCCTGCAGCTATATATAATCCCGGCGCTGTTCCTCCAGATACCGCTGCTGTTCCAGTTGTTCTGGTCCTTACAGCATAATCGTTTGTCGTAAAAACATTCGATGCAATTGCAGTATTGTGTGTCCAAAAATACATTGTTCCTAAATTAGAATTATCTAACAGACTAATCACGCTAATTGCCGAAGGATAAGGATTTCCAATAAAATTATAATTTAATAAAACTGGATTAAAGGCAACAACGTTTGTTGGCACATCACCATTATTTGGTACACCAATAAATTCTCCATTGAATGTTTGTGGTGTCGATGTATAATTACTAGGCGACATAATTGCATAACCTTTTGTGGGTTGCATTACATTTGCAGGTGCTTCATTTACCCAAGCATTTGTAGTTGTGTTATAAGAATGGTATCTGTTCGTACTTGTAAGTGGCGAAAAACCAACCAATGTTTGCGCTGCAACAGGAGATGACCAATAGGTATATTCTAATACCCTCATCGGCGTTGCATTTCTTTTGAAGTTTATATTTCCTGTGTTTGTAGCCAAAGGATTTGTTTGTAATAAACTAGCATTATTCTCAAAAATTAATTTTGAAAGCGCTCCCGTAACAGAAATATTGTTTTCAACCGTAAGTATGTGTGGTGTGACTCCGCCAATAACCGTAACTACTGCATCGTTTGATACTGAAATAGATTTTGCCGAAATATCTCCAGTTGAAGTATAACTCGTAGTAAAAACTACATCTTTTGTAATATCCGGATCGCCATTATCCCAAGAACCAGTCCAAATTGTAGTTTGGGCTTGGCTGATATTCGAAACTAAAATTAGTAGTAGAAACAATAAAAAATCTAAATATTTTGAAGTATAATTTTTAATCATATTTTTATTTTATTTTACAAATGTAATTTATTCTATTGATAGTCAATGTTTTTAGTGTCTTTTTCCGAAGATCCATTTGTTGGAGCTGAACCATTTAATGAATTTAACATTTCTTGTTCTCCTTCTTCTCTTTGAATGTGGCTACGACGCACAATCTCTTCTATTTGATCTTGAAAAGCCATCAATTCGACATTCAAATCGGTAATCAAAATAACTACTTTTTTTTCAGGAATTCTATCAAGGTTTATAAATGTATGCAACGCTTTTACTTTTGTAATTATCGCCATCAACCTGCTTTTTATTTGCGGCCGGTTTATTCTTTCAGGAATCGTATTGTTTAAAACTTCAAGTTTTAGTGTCAAACTTTTAGTTTTTCGCTGAAAAGCACCAATCGTTCCTTTGGGTTTTTGGTACAATTCAGATGTAAATAATCTCCATTCACTCCAGTTATTTGTGATGGCTTGCGCTTCTGGTGTTAAAGTTCGTGGCGCAAAATCCCATGTTTTGTTAATGGTACTAAAAACCAATTCTTTTTCTTTCAAAGCTTTGGCAATTTGCATTTCATGCGTATTATCATCGTCTTTACAGCCCGTGAATAAAACCATCAATAACAAAAACAGTGAAACAATATATTTCATATGTATATAATATTTTTTTATTGGAATATGGTATATTTATGAGGAAACCATCATTTGTGTTGGTGATTTAATAATCATAAATATTTCATATCAAAAAATTTAACTAAAATACAAATGTAGTTATTTTTGGTTTTTGGTTTGCCAAAGTGTTAAAGATGTTAACGCTATATTTTACGAAAACATTATATTTGTACTTCAACATTACAAAAATGGACACAAAAATATTAATTATAGGCGCTTGCGGACAAATAGGAACCGAGCTAACAAACAAATTACGAACAATTTACGGCAAAGACAATGTGATTGCTTCCGATATTAGAAAATTAAATACTGATATTGTAAACGAAGGAATTTTTGAAGTTGTAAATGCTTTAGATTACAATCAGATTGAACACTTATTAGAGAAATATCAGATTACCGATGTGTATTTGATGGCGGCATTACTATCGGCAACAGCCGAAAAAAATCCTGCTTTTGCTTGGGATTTGAATATGAATTCGCTTTTTCATGTTTTGAATTTAGCGAAAGCTGGAAAAATAAAAAAAATATTTTGGCCTTCAAGTATAGCTGTTTTTGGACCAACAACACCACGCGAAAACACACCGCAATATACCATTATGGAACCAAGTACGGTTTACGGAATTAGCAAACAAACAGGAGAACGCTGGTGCGAATATTACCACAAACAATATGGTGTCGATGTGAGAAGCATTAGATATCCTGGCTTAATTAGTTGGAGTACACCTCCAGGTGGCGGAACGACCGATTATGCAGTAGATATTTACCACAAAGCGATTACCAATGGAAAATTTACTTCGTTCCTGTCCGAAAATACAGGTTTGCCTATGATGTATATGGACGATGCGATAAAAGCAACTGTGAATATCATGCAAGTTCCGTCAGAAAATGTAAAAATCCGTTCTTCCTACAATTTGTCTGGTATGAGTTTTACACCTGCTGAAATTGCCGAAGAAATAAAGAAACACTTCCCTGATTTCACGATCGATTATGAACCAGATTTCCGTCAGAAAATTGCCGATTCTTGGCCAGCCAGCATCGATGATAGTGAGGCTAGAAAAGATTGGGGTTGGAAAAATGATTTCGATATGGAAAACATGACGGTAGAAATGATTGCCAAACTAAAAGAAAATATCTACCAATAAATTTTAGTTCAAGTTCTTTTGTCATATCGAGCGCAGTCGAGATACAATAACGGTTCTCGACTCCGCTCGAAGTGACAATTGGACTAAATTATAAATAAATTCCGCAAAAAACCGCTCTAAAAAAGTGATTTTTTTTATTGTTCGTATTTCATATTGTACAAATCGAATCCTTGTGCCCAATAATCCTTTGTTACTTCTTTGAGTACAAAACCATTTTTTTGATAAAATTTGTAAACCAATTGTGACGTTCTAACCGATATGGTTTTAATTTTATTGATGCTTTTTAAAATATCTAAACGATGTTCGAGTAATTTTGTACCTGCACCAATTCCTTGAAAATCTGGATGAATAAAATCCCAACTGATTTTTCCAATGGTGCAATCCTCCTCAAAATTAATTCCTCCAGCTCCAATAATTTGATTTTCAAATACTAAAACATAATATTTATCTATTTCATGGTCTAAATAATTATTTAAGTCAACTATTTCAGATTCTGCAAAATATTTGGGTACATTTAGCTTTAATATTTCAAGTAGTTTTGGTTTATCTTCAAAATTATATTCTCTTATTATTAATTGATTGTTCATTTTTTATTTCTTCAACTTGTCTATAATTGGATTTTCTATAATTTCCTTTATTTTAATTACTTCGTTAGTGCTATCATTAGGAATGGTCATAGAAAGAACGTAGTGTTTTATTTTCCATTCGCCTTTTATTTTTTCTAGAACCCCTGAACCACGACAAATTTTCATTTGGGTGTTTAGTAATTCGTCAAACCAAGCTATTTTTCCTGATTTGTCGAAATAAACATGACGTTCTAAGGCAGTAAAACTCCACGCTTTGCCTTTGTCGAAAAAAGGTTTTGCAAACGCCATAAAATCTTTTTTGTTCCAGTTTTCTGTAGCATCAGTTCCTATAAAAATAGATTCTTCGGACATCATACCGAAATACGTGTCAAATTTTGCTTCGGCCGCCGCTTTGTGCCAATTGTCTAAAATCGACTTTATCTTTGCTGTTTCTCTGGTTTGGGCTTGAGTTAATGAAGAAACGAACAGAATTATTGAAAGTAATTTTTTCATAGGTGAGGATTTTTAAGCACTAAATTAATCAAAAAATTTAAAAGAAGTTGGAATCTTGAATTATAGCCCCGATTGTAGTAGAAATCCTTTTCTTTTTTTCTTTAAAAAAGAAAAGATTGAAACGGAAAGCGGGAAATGATTTGAAATGAAACGAAAATGTTGTGCTCCTAAAATAGAATAATCAAAAAAGTTAATTAAAGTCGATTGTAGTTTATTAAGACTACCTTGTGGCATTGCTTGTCTATTCAGGTAGTCAAACAATCTTATGGAAAATAGTTTTGAAACACTCATTGATTCTTATATTGAAAATAAAGTTGGCATCTCTCAATACTTTTTGAGTGACGAATTAGCCAACCATCTTAAAGAAAACTTACTTTCTCTACATCACAACAATAAATTGCTTACGGCAGGAACCGGAAACGCTGACAAGCTAATACACAACACGGCGATACGAAACGATGTTATTTATTGGCTTGACAAAAAGAACAACAATGCTCACGAAAATGCGTTTTTTGTACAAATAGAAGCTTTTATAGAATATCTAAACATATCTTGTTATGCAGGAATTACAGGTTATGAGTTTCATTATTCTTTGTACGAAACTGGAAGTTTTTACAGGAAACATTTAGACCAGTTTCAGGACAATTCGAGCAGACAATTTTCGATGATTAGCTATTTAAACAATAATTGGCAAGAAAAGGATGGTGGCGAATTGCTTATTCATCAGTTAGACAACGATCAGAAAATATCCCCTACGCAAGGCAAAACAGTTTTCTTCAAAAGCAACGAATTGGTTCATGAGGTTTTGGTTACCAATGAAAGACGCATGAGCATAACGGGTTGGTTGAAGAGAGATTAAAATTTTATAGAAAAACTCTAAACAAAAAAAAGACTATCATTTCTGATAGTCTTTTCGCTTTTTGCTCCCTCTCTTGGGCTCGAACCAAGGACCCTCTGATTAACAGTCAGATGCTCTAACCAACTGAGCTAAGAAGGAAAGTGTGTTTCACTTTTAAA
>NZ_JAYURN010000052.1:0-2012 GCF_043756175.1 Flavobacterium sp. | reverse complement strand
GTCGCAAATATTTTTTCCGATTTATCATCATCAACAAAACGTACAAAACGGGCATCTTCAATACCACGGCTTTCAGAATCAGATATCGGAAATATAACACGCTCGGTGATATCGGAATCGTGTTTGAATTGCAAATCATAAAATGAATCCGCCAACCAGAGTACTTCTTCGAGTGCAGTTCTTCTCTCCTGGCGGATCATTGGATCGCTTAATGCTTTATTTATCAAACTTTTTAATATGGCGTACTCAAATTCGTCTGGCAGGTCCTGCATAATACGGGTTGAGTATTTGTCAGAGGTATGCATTTCTGCCAATTTCATCAGAAATCGTTCTTTGTTGTATAGGGTTTTGTGTACAATCTCTGCTTTATCAATGTTATTACCAATTTTCATCACTCGGAGATTGTTATTCTTATCCAAGATTCCTCTTCTAAAGACAATGGATGAGATATGACCTTCCCCAGTGGCACGGAAAGAAATGATAACACGTTTCTCTCCTTCTTCGAGATCCGACTGATCGAAATCTTCCACAATGGAAGGGTTAAAAATGGCGGCGGATTCTATAGCATATTCCATTGTACAATAGGAACCGATGAGCATTTTTCGTTCCTGAGACAGACTGTCATAGTCGATTTGCATCCCTTCAATTATGCTTCTAATTTTTTCGCAATGCTTAAAAAATATACTTGAAATGTTTCTATGGCGTCTGGCAAATTCCCGGAGTGTATGTTCTAGTGTGTCTATAACTTGTTTTTCATCCAACATCATTATGCGGCTCACCATCTGTTGCGTCCGTTGATCACCATTCATAAAATACCGGGCAACAACCCTCTTGGAATCAGGAGTGAATATTATATTTTTTCGGATTACTGGAACTCGCATAGCTTTATTTTTAAAATTATAATAAAATTAAGTACGCTTTTTTATGTAGTGATAAAAAGTCGTTTAAGTTTATTACCTCGTAGCTCGTTCCTGTTTTACACGAACCTACAAGGGTATTTGTTTGAAACTTTTCCATTTTCGCCCCAAGTGACTTCTACCTCTAAACCTGTCCAAAAAGAGTTGATACCCAAGCCAAGCGTTGATGAAGTAAATAAAATTATTGAAATGCTAACGCAAAAAGACTTTATTCTTTTGTTCTGAAGTCATTTTGTTGACGCTATCGGTCTCAACCTGTTTCAGCACGAATCACTTTAAGAAGTTGGGAATTTTGGAAGCTCAAAATTTAGTTAAGTGATTATGTCAAAATTACAAAAATAATAATAAAATAAGTGTTAATATTTGATTTTCGGAGCGAATGCTTTTTTAAAGACCTGATGATTGACGGCAACCTAATTTTAAATATTAATTTCTATTAGCTCTATCCTTCAAACTTTAACTGAATAATGTCGTCTCACATGTAAGGTGAAGGCTTCAAATTTCTTTTATAAAGATTACCCAACATTTAGGATCAATAGTGCAAGTTGTAAAAAGTATAAAATAAGAACGTATTTAAAAACAGAAAAACCAAAACATAATTTTTTGGTTTTCTTTTGCGGATAAAGAGAGATTTGTTTCTCTTATTGCATATCAGTTTTTGCAGTGTAGTGTTCTGCAAACTATTTTTAAAATACGGCAGCGATTTCATTCCTATAATTTATTAGGGAAAAATCGCACACTATTAGTATCTATAAATATTGATAGTTAATGGTTTCTGCTAAGTCATCTCGAAGTAAAAAATTATTGAAGGGAACCGTCAAGCATAGAAATATAAAATGTGGGGAACAAAATCTATCTCCTAATTTAAACTGTAAGTCGTCTAAAAAACAACTAAAAGTGAATAAATTTTAGTGCAACTAAGTTAGGTATTGCATCAAAAAAACTAAACAAGACAACATACTTAGCTAAAGCTTTACTGTAATTAAATATTAATACTAAATAGTTTATTAATGATCTGATTGTTAAATTAATTAATAGTTTTATTACATAAATTATTTTAATAATATAAAGATGTTAAAAGCAACAAATCACTCT
>NZ_JAYURN010000051.1:0-5496 GCF_043756175.1 Flavobacterium sp. | reverse complement strand
GATTTTTAAAAAAAATTATCAATGTTCCGATTACAAATCCGTATTTTTGAAATAAATTTAACACAAAAAAGAGTCAACGTATTTTAGGATATGACATTAATCGATTTTGCTCTAAGTGGTTTACAAAAGATTGGCGCACTGGAACATATTAGCTTACTTCGCTCTGCTACAAAAATTTACTGGGAACATAAAAACCAACCTAGAGATGGAAGAAATGTAAATCTTGATGAGTTGGATGAGAGATACTATATGCTTAGTGATGTGTCTGTAATTCGTCAAAAATTTGTTGCAGAAAATATTGAAAAATTTTACGACGAAAAAAGCTACCGCTAACAAATGCTAAATCTTATGGCTGGTTTTTCGGTAAATTGTTCGTTTTCTTTTCATAACTTCGCTCGGTCGGTTATGGAAAAAAAGATTTCCATAAGCCGCCACAAGCTCTAGCATCGACCGTTAGCAGTAACCTTTGAACAACAGAACGAAAACAAGATGTATAAAAAATTCACAATCATAAGTTTATGTCTTTTACTATTAAGTTGTAATAACAAAAATAACAAATCTGACTTGAAAATTGAAGAAAAAACTGAAAAAGTAAATGACTCTATTTTTTTCAAAAATATCATTGATGTTGTAAATGATAAAAAAAGCACACCTTGGGTGAAATCAGAAAATGATTTTGCTTCTTGTATTTTATATTTTAATCTAGAAAACCTAGAAATTCTTGCAATTCAATTTACACCAGAATGTTGGGCATATTTTCCAATTGAAATTAAAAAAAATAAGATTATTGTTTATTGGGATGTAAATATTGATACTAAATATAATTTTGATATAGTTAAAACTATGAACAAAATAGATGAATCATTAAAAGGCAAACCTTTTATTATTTTGGAATTGCGAGATGGAAAAATGCTTAAAGCAAGTTATGAAATTGAAAAATTGAGAGAAGAATTAAACAATGGAAAAGAAAATTATTTCGCAAATGAATTTTATGCAACAACAGATTTATATAAATAAGGCTACTGCTAACAGCCGTTTCAAGAAATGGCGAAAAATGTGCAAAATTCACATTTTTATTTCGCAAGAATTTTTATCTTAGTGGAAAATATGTCGTTACGAAGTTCGCCACTTCTTGAAGCGGCGGAACGTTAGTGGTAATGCCAAAACAGAGTGTAAAAAAACAACTATTGCTAAAAATACCATAATAAATGTTTAAATTTGTACATTAAAACAACAAAATGAGTAAAATTAGAGTTAAACATTTCGGCCCAATAAAGGAAGGTTGTCCTAACAATAAATGGATTGATATAAAAAAGACGACTATTTTTATAGGTAATCAAGGTTCAGGTAAAAGTACAGTTGCAAAATTAATTTCTACACTCACTTGGATAGAAAAAGCTTTGACTCGTGGAGATTTCAATGAAAATGATTTAATTAAATATAACCGATTAAAAAAATACTTTGCTTATCAAAACCTTAATGATTACTTCAAAGATAATACTGTAATCGAATATATAGGAAAGGCATATTCTATTAGCTATGATAAAGGAACGGTTTGGGTTGAAAATTTAAACTCAAAGAATTACGCTTTTCCAAAAATAATGTACGTACCATCAGAAAGAAACTTTACAAGTTCAGTTAGAAATGTAAGAACTTTGAAAGGGTTACCGAGTACTCTTTATACTTTTTCTGATGAATTTGTCGATGCATTAGAAGATTTGCAAGGACAAATTTCGCTTCCAATAAACAATGTTAAATTAGAATATCAAAAATTAAATAAAATTTCTTGGATTGTTGGAGATAATTATAAAATAAGATTATCAGACTCTTCAAGTGGTTTTCAATCTTTAGTTCCTCTTTTTGTTGTTAGCGAATATTTAGCGAAATCATTAGGTAAGGAAGATAAAGGAAATATAAAAAATATTAGCATCGATGAAGAAAGAAGAATTCGTAAAGAAATTGAAAGGATTTTGTCAAATCCAAATATTTCAAGTGATATTAAACTATCTTCATTAGAATTTTTATCTTCAAAATTCGTTTATTCAAGTTTTGTTAATATAGTAGAAGAACCAGAGCAAAATCTTTTTCCATCTTCACAAAATTCAATTCTGAATACTTTGTTTGAATGTAATAATCTGAAAGAAGAAAACTATTTAGTTATGACAACTCATAGTCCATACATAATTAATTATGTAAGTATTGCAATTCAAGCTGGATTAATATTAGATAAAATAAAATCTGAAGAGTTAAAAGAGAAATTGAATTCTGTTGTTCCAATAAAATCAATCTTGAAAGGAAAGGATGTTGTAATTTATCAACTTGATGAAAAAAATGGTTCAATTAATATTCTTCCTGTATTTGAAGGTATTCCGTCCGATCATAATTTCTTGAACGATTCCTTATCAACTGGAAACAAAATGTTTGATACATTATTAGAAATTGAACAAGAGCTATGATTGAAGAACTTTTAGGGACTAATTGCACAGAAAAACCGCGTAAAGATAAGCTATTTGGAATTTGTGATGAGCAAGATGGAGAAAAAGCATATTCTCATAATGCAACTCCCGAAAATTGGATTGCAATCGTTGTAAATAATAATGAAGAATTAGTAACTTTTACTGCTATTGATAATTGTATTATTGTATTCAAACCTGGAACTAAGGATGAAGAAAGTACTTGTGATGGTGTCTTAACTTGGAATGACAGTATTTATCTAGTAGAATTAAAAATTCAAGCAACTGGTGGTTGGTTACCAAAGTCTATTGAACAACTTGAAAACACAATAAAGCTAATTTCGCCTGAATTTCTTAAAAATTTCAAATATAAAAAAGCATATGCTTGTAATAGAAAACATCCTAATTTTACAACCATAGATAATGAACTTAATAAACGTTTTTTTAGAGATTATGGTTTTAGAATTGATGCTCAAAGGGAAATATCTATAAAATAAGCACTACCACTAACACACGCTACAAGCAATTTGGGCAATTGGCTTAATTTAAATATGGTTTTGTATTTGGAAGATTTGGCAAATCCGAATAATGGGCTTAATTTAGTCCCAAACTGCTTGTAGCGCGGGAACGTTGTGCGACACTTTATGAAAAAAATCGTGAAAATAGGAATTATATCAATAATTGGACTTATCCTAGTTTCATTCATTATTGTTATTCGTAATAATGATGAATTCAGAAATTGGGAAATAACTCAAAATTCGAAAAATATTTCTGAAATAAATTGGTCTAAATTCTATTGGACAAATAGAATTATCGATGGAAAAAAAATCGAAAAAACTTCAATGAAAATTAATGGACAAATTGCAGAAACAGATTGTTTTGTAAATTTCCAATTTGATTTAGGTTCAGACTTAACTATGATTTATGAAAACAGTTTCATATCAATGTTTAAAAGTTATCCGAAAATTAGTAACCGAATTAAAAAACTGAAAAGTTCTGCTGAATTTTGGAATAGTAAAAAAGTTTATCAAAACTTTGAGTTTGAATTTGGCGATTTTAAAGCTAAAAATAAAAAATTATATGTAGAAAATAATTATGGGGATAGAATCTCAGAAAAAGTACCAAATAAAATTGACCAAATTAATATCGGTACAATTGGCGCTGATTTTTTTCAAAACAAAATATTAATCATTGATTATCCAAACCAAAGGTTTTCAATTTGTGACTTAATTCCGAAAGAATATAAAACAGAATTGATAAACATTGAACTAGATAAATATGGAAGAGTGATTTTACCGATGAAGTTAAATAATAAAAATTACCGAATACTTTTTGATAACGGTTCAAGTATGTTTGAACTAATCGCAACAGAAAAAAACATATCAAAATTTGCAACAAGTAAAAATATAGATTCAATAAAAGTTTCATCTTGGGGGAAAGAACATTATTTAATATCTAAAATGATTACAAACGAAATTGAATTGGGCGGAAAAAAATTCTCAAAAGTGAAAATTTATGAAAATCGTAGCGGTTTAGGTATCGATAAAGAAACAGATGGAACGGCAGGAAATAAGTTATTTTGGAATAATATAATAATCATTGATTTTAAGAACAAACTATTTGGAATCAAATAAAAGCGATCGCACAACAGGCGTTTGGCAAGATTGCGAATTTTGTAGTAAATTCACGTTTATTTCTCGCAAGAAATTTTATATTTAACAGAAAATAATCAGTTCCGAAGTTCGCAACTGACGAGAAGCGGCGGAACGTTAGTTGCTATACCAACAAAATCGTAAAAATGAACGAAATTTTTAAACCAGAAAATTTTAAAACTCTAAAAGATTTAGATAAGTATGATCTAAATTTTGCGGGAATTTATGCTTTAAGAATAAAAAACATTTCTACTTTTCCTTTGCTACTTAGGAATGAAATAGAAAATAAGGAATCCTTAATAATTTATATCGGTAAAGCAAGTAAAAATTTAGGCAGACGCTTAGAAGAAGAATGTAGAGGAAAGAGTCACGGAACTTTTTTCCGAGGAATTGGAGCTATATTAAATTTTAAACCCCCAAGAGGTTCATTAATTGGCAAATCAAATTTGAATAATTATAAATTCAATTTAGCCGACTCTGAAAAAATTATAAAATGGATGAATGAAAATCTTGAATTTGAATGTTTAAAAACTGAAAAAAATATTGATTTTATTGAGAAAGATTTAATCAAACATTTTGAACCAATTTTGAATACAAATCATAATCCTAAAAAATCTAAATATTTGGCTACGGTCAAACAGGAATGCCGAAATATTGCACAAGAAAGGTACAGCAACTAACAGCTAGTAAGCAATAGTCGGGAATTAGGCTTAAAGGAAAAATTGTTTTGTATTTGGCAAATTAGTGATAATCCGAAAATAATTGCTTTATTTAGCCCGACCATCGCCTACTAGCAAGACGTTAGCGGTCAGTTGCGCCGAAAAGACTCAGACAACTACAATTGAGAATATTGCGTGTTTAAAAAGTGGAAATTATTATATTTGAAGTGAAAAGTTTACGCAAATCTTATCTGTAAAATGATCACGTTTCACTAAAAATTCATTTTTGTGTTTGTAGGATTTCGGCTGAAAATAGAAACGCAATCTTTACGCAAATCTTATCAGCAAACTCATCACGTTTCACTAAAAATTCATTTTTGTGTTTGTAGGATTTCCGCTGAAAATAAAAACGCAATCTATACACAAATCTTATCGGTAAACTCACCACGTTTCTCGGGAAAATTGTTTTATATTTGCAAATTTTCGATTGAGAATGGAAATGCGTAAAATTAAATTTCATGAAATTTATTTGTGTTTTTAACTGAAAATAGCGCAAAAAAAGTAAACTAAATTGAGCTTTTTCGGTTCATACAACCGAACCGCTAACAGCCGTTTGGTCTCATTGCGGGTTTCGGTTTTTATTTGAAATATTCAGTATTTTATTACAAATTTGTCTATATTTGTGATGTTCAGTCCTGAAATTCCGCAACGAAGACCAAGCGACGGGACGTT
>NZ_JAYURN010000050.1:0-2038 GCF_043756175.1 Flavobacterium sp. | reverse complement strand
TTTGATTTGCATTCCAAGAAAAGCAGAATTTTTAGATTTTGATAAGATGTTCGATTTGGTAAAAATACTTTTCGGTTCCGGATTGAATAAGGTTAGGTTGGCTTTTAAACCTTCTTCGATGGAGTGACTTTCGATACTGAAAACAGCTTTTCCTGCAGTCAATTTTTCGATTATAGTTTCTAATGGAAGAACCGTCATTAAAGCGCCAAATGCGCTTTCTAAACCAATTGTTCCATTTTTGGCGGTGTCAAATTCCATTTTTTTATGCTCAATATCTATCGGGTTATGGTCGGAAGTGATCATATCAATCGTTCCATCTTTTATTCCTTTTAGCAATGCCTTTCTATCCGTTTCTGTTCGCAATGGTGGTGAAACTTTATATCTGGTATCAAATCCTTCTAATGTTGAATCGGTTAAAACCAAATGATGGACAGCTGCACTACAAGTTACATTCAATCCTTTGGCTTTAGCTTCTTTGATTAATTGCATTGATTTTGCAGTTGAAATGGTTGGAATATGTAATTTTCCTCCGGTATATTCCAGTAGAAACAGATTTCTTGCTATTTGTAATTCTTCGGCAAGATTCGGAATTCCTTTCAGTCCTAATTGAGTAGAAACAATACCTTCGTTAGCAACTCCGCTTCCTTTTATTTTTTCATCTTGAGCAAATGCAATTACCAGTCCATCAAAATCCTGTACATATTGTAATGCTATTTTAAGCAAATTGGCATTATCCAAGCTTTTATTATAGTCTCCAAAAGCAATAGCGCCCGCTTTCTTCATATCATACAATTCCGCCATGTCTTTTCCTTCGCTTTCTTTGGTCAAAGCACCAATTGGGAAAAGTTGTGTTGCAAATCCATGCGCTTTGTTTAATACAAAATTAACCTGTGATTGATTGTCAATAATAGGGAAGGAGTTGGGTTGTAAGGCGATTGCAGTAAAACCACTTTTTGAAGCGGTGTTAAGTCCGTTTTCAATAGTTTCTCTATCTTCGTAACCAGGTTCTCCAAAGGAAACACTACTGTCAAACCAGCCTTGTGAGATATGTAAATTATCGAGTTTTACCTCCTCAGCATTTTCTGAATTTGGAAGAGCAGCTCCAATTTTTTTTATAAAACCATCAACAATTAAAACATCTAAAGTCTGGTTATGAAAAGGACTTTTTGAATCAATAATTTTTGCTTCTCTGATGATTATTTTCATAAGTATTTTTTAATTATTTGAACTTCGTTTCTATTTTACGAATCTTATAATTGCCATTTCAGCTAGTAGAAATAACAGCGCAAAGATAACAAACCATTTCCAAATTTGATTATCGGTTTTGTTAGTTTGTAAAGTATCAAAAAATGTTGATGTAGAATCGATTATTTTGTAGTCGGAGAGAAGGTTTTCATTGGCTTGAGCCAAATCACTTTCGGTTCTATTGTAATTGAAACTAATGTTTTCCAACCACTCTTTTTTGTTATATATTTCAAAGTTTCCAGCCTGCTCCGGATAATCATTGAAATTCATTTTGATCTTATTATTGAGGATTTGTTGTACTGGTATAAATTGTTCTTCGGCACCTTTTACGGTTAAAATATCGTCTTTGTTTAATGAAGCGGCTGTTAAATGAGGATTGTTATTTCCTATAGTTAAAGCATTTATGCTGTTGTTTTGATTGTTTACTGCCATTTTGTAAAAAGTAGGCACAATTAATGGCGATTGCTGGAAATTTGAATTAGTAGTATTAATTGGTGCCGAAAACACATAAATGGATGAAACAGGATTCTGTATTGCTGTCAAGAAAATACTTTGGTCTTCATAAGATAATGCGGCAGGACTTGAACTGGATAATACAAATGAATTTTTTGTTTTTGGATATTGAAAATTATTAACATTATTCTCAAAAACGGACTTGAATAATGGATGACTGAAATTAATTTTAGTGATTAATTTTTCTTTATTTTCTAAAGAATTAAATTTTACGTTACCAAAATTCATCAAAAATGCATTCATATTTGCACTTGTGGCTACAACCGAGGGAATCACAATA
>NZ_JAYURN010000049.1:0-5542 GCF_043756175.1 Flavobacterium sp. | reverse complement strand
TGTTGCCGATAAGAAAGCCATCATTTTTGATATGATGATTGATATTGCTGAAAAAGAATATCAAATTGATATACGAAAAAACTCATCACCCGAACAATGGACCATTTTAAAGAACAACAAAAACAAACAGTAATGTTTGCCTGTACTTTGTTCGGGATAGATAGACAGGTTTATTACAGAAGAATAAAACGTCGAAGTATCAAACAAGATAAAGCGCAATTGGTTGTGAAAATGGTTTTAGAAATCAGAACACAAATGCCAAGAATTGGTTCCAAAAAGCTGTATTATTTACTAAATCAAGATTTAAAAACTTTAAAAATAGGAAGAGATAAATTTATTGATATTCTCAGAGCCAATCATTTACTGATAGTTCCAAAACGTTCTTATCATATCACCACAAACTCGCACCATCGCTTTAGAAAATATAAAAATAAGTTACTGGATTTACAAATAAATAAACCAGAACAAGTCTGGGTATCGGACATTACTTATATCGGAAAAAGTGAAAAACCTTGTTATTTAAGTTTGATAACTGATGCTTATTCTAAAAAAATTGTTGGTTATAATGTCTCTGATAATCTAAATACAGAAAGTAGTTTGGTTGCATTAAGATTAGCTCTAAAACAAAGGAAAAATAAAGAAATTCCTTTGATACATCATTCCGATAGAGGATTGCAATATTGTGCCAATGAATATCAAAAATTATTATGCAAAAATGAAATTCAACCCAGCATGACTCAAAACTCGGATCCATATGAAAACGCAGTAGCAGAGAGAATAAATGGCATTCTTAAACAAGAATTTTATATTGACAAATACAATAAAGACCTTCCAATTATGAAACAAATAATAAAAGAAACTGTAGCAATTTATAATGAAAAAAGACCTCATTTATCAAACCATATGCTAACACCAAATCAAATGCACGAGCAAAGTAAACTAATAATGAAAACCTATAAAACTAAAAACAGCATCAAAAAGGTTTTTGATGCTGTTTAATTTATCTATTTTGTCTAATAATCGGTATCGATTATTAGGACAAAACAAATAAAAAATTATTTTACTAAAGTTCTAGAAATTACTATTCTCTGGATCTCTGAAGTTCCTTCATAAATTTGGGTAATCTTAGCATCACGCATCATACGTTCTACATGATATTCGCTCACATAACCGTTTCCACCGTGTATTTGTACGGCTTCAATCGTAGTATTCATAGCCGTTTCCGAAGCAAAAAGTTTTGCCATTGCGCCTGATTGCGAAATGTCTTGTCCAGCATCTTTTTCGGTAGCAGCCTTAAGTACTAACATTTTTGCAGCCATAATTTGCGTGGCCATATCGGCTAGTTTAAAAGCGATAGCTTGGTGCTGAAAAATTGGTTTTTTAAATGCTACTCGTTCTTGTGCATATTTCAAAGCTAGTTCGTATGCTCCAGTTGCAATTCCCAGAGCTTGAGATGCAATTCCAATTCTACCAGCATTTAACACATTCATAGCAAAGCTGAAACCAAATCCGTCTTCACCAATTCTATTTTCTTTAGGGACTTTTACATCAGTAAACATCAACGAATGAGTATCAGAACCACGAATTCCCATTTTCTTTTCTTTAGGACCAATTTCAAAACCAGCCCAACCTTTTTCTACAATAAAAGCATTAATTCCTTTATGTCCTTTTTCGATATCAGTTTGTGCAATTACAATGTAAGTAGATGCAGTCCCTCCATTTGTGATCCAGTTTTTTGTACCGTTTAGTAGGTAATAATCTCCTTTGTCAATTGCAGTCGTTTTTTGCGAAGTCGCATCAGATCCAGCTTCTGGCTCAGACA
Organism: Flavobacterium sp.; assembly: GCF_043756175.1. GTDB lineage: Bacteria > Bacteroidota > Bacteroidia > Flavobacteriales > Flavobacteriaceae > Flavobacterium. The sequence goes on along the minus strand of NZ_JAYURN010000049.1, from coordinate 3,720 downwards.
AACAAAAAGCACCAATAACTTCCCCTTTTGCAAGCGGAACAAGATATTTCATTTTTAATTCTTCGCTTGCATATTTCTCTATTCCAGCGCAAACTAATGAGTTGTTAACAGACATCACAACTGCTGCCGAAGCATCAATTTTAGATAATTCTACCAATGCCATCGAATACGAAACACTATCCAATCCAGAACCTCCATATTTAGGATCGACCATCATTCCCATAAATCCAAGTTCAGCCATTTTTTTGACTTGCTCTGTTGGAAATTTAGAATGTTCGTCACGTTCTATAACGCCTGGTAAAAGTTCATTTACAGCAAAATCACGAGCTGCTTGTTGAATCATTAATTGTTCTTCGCTAAAATTAAAGTCCATTTTTATATCAGTATTTTATTTGTAAAAAATTTTAAAAAGTTTTCAAATATAGTTGATTAATATGAATTTTTCAAAAGGTTTTCCTAATTTTAACCCATGTTTAAGCACCACTATAATGTTTTAGGAGTAATGTCAGGAACTTCACTTGATGGAGTCGACTTGGCACACATTAATTTTTTTGAAGAAAATGGTAAATGGAGTTTCGAAATAAAAGAAAGTCAAACTATTAGTTATTCGGAATTATGGATAGACCGTCTTAAAAAAGCTGTCGATTTCTCTGATTTAGATTTAAAAAAAATAAACGAAGATTATACGATATTATTAGCCGAGATTATTTCTAATTTTATTAAAACCAATAAAATAGAAAATCTCGATGCAGTTTGTTCCCACGGGCACACAATTTTGCATCAGCCACAAAACGGATTTACTTTGCAAATTGGAAACCTTCCCAAAATTGCGAAATTAATAAATCAAAAAGTGGTTTGTGATTTTAGGGTTCAAGACGTAAACCTTGGCGGACAAGGTGCTCCGTTAGTCCCAATTGGAGACCAAATTTTATTTTCAGATTATGATTATTGTTTAAATCTTGGTGGATTTTCAAATGTTTCTTTTAGTGAAAACGGAAATCGAATTGCTTTCGATATTTCGGCAGTAAATACTGTTTTAAATTTTTATGCTAATAAACTAGGATACGATTATGATGACAAAGGAAAAACTGCTCGTTCAGGAAATGTATCTAATGATTTATTATCAGAATTGAATGCGTTAGATTTTTACCAAAAAAGCTACCCAAAATCACTCGGGTTTGAATTTGTAAAAACAATACTTTTTCCAATAATCGAAAAATATCAAATACCAATTCAAGATAAACTACGAACGTTTACCGAACATATTGCCAACCAAATTTCTTTGGCATTACCAAAAAAAACAGGTAGTTTATTTATTACAGGCGGAGGAGCTTATAATGATTTTCTAATAGAAAAAATACAATTGTTTTTACCAGAAATAAGAATTGTAATTCCAGATGCAAAAACTATCGAATTTAAAGAAGCTTTAATTTTTGCGTTACTCGGCGTTCTTAAACTTCGAAACGAAATTAATGTTTTAGCAAGTGTTACAGGAGCAAAACGCAATCATAGTTCAGGAGAAATTTATATGTATTAAGTTTTTTTTTAACAGAAGTTATAGCTCATAATTTGGCATATTTTTTTAATTTTGTATTAAAATTAATCCCTACTTAAAAAATCATGAAAAATTTCATTTTACCCTTTTTTATTCTGTTTTTATTTATTCAAACAAATGTTGCTACAGCACAAAATCAGTTCGAAACTGAAGGTGTAATAGTACCAAGAACTATAGAATTTCAAAATAAAACCCTCCAATTAAACGGTTTCGGAACTAGATCTAAAATGTGGGTCGACGTCTATGTGCAAGCATTATATCTTACAAGTTTGTCACAAGAGGCGCAATATATATTAGATAATGACACGGAAATGGGTATTAGAATTCAAATTCTTTCAAACTTAGTGTCATCAAAAAAACTGACCAAATCATTAAATGCGGGTATGGAAAAGTCTGTTGGAAAAGAAAATATGAAGCAGTTTGAATCCCAAATAGTATTACTGGAATCTATGTTAAGCACTGAGGATACTAAAAAAGGGGATGCTTTTAATCTTATTTATAATCCTATCGACACATCAATTTGGGTGTACAAAAACAATAAATTGCAAGGAAAAATTCCTGGATTTGAATTCAAAAAAGCTTTTTTCGGAATTTGGCTTTCTAACAATCCTGTAGATGAAGATCTTAAGAATGATTTGTTAGGGAAATTCTAATAAATACGATATAAAGGACTTGCTAAATAGCGCAAGTAGATTGCAAAAAATAGAATAAAGAAAAATATGTGTTTTAAAATTAGAAATACATATTTTTATTTATTCTATTTTTTATATTTGCGAAACAAAAAACAATACAAGAAACACATAAAATGAAAGATTTATTAAAGAAATTTGAAAATAAAGAACCAGAGGTAGTTTTTAATTGGAAAGATCCAGAAACCGAAGCAGAAGGTTGGACAGTCATAAACTCACTACGTGGTGGTGGTGCTGGTGGCGGAACTCGTATGCGTAAAGGATTAGATATGAATGAAGTACTTTCATTAGCAAAAACTATGGAAGTGAAATTTTCAGTTTCAGGACCAGCTATTGGTGGTGCAAAATCAGGAATTAATTTTGATCCAACCGATCCTCGTAAAAAAGGCGTTTTACAACGTTGGTACAAAGCGGTTTCTCCTTTATTGAAAAGTTATTACGGAACAGGTGGCGATTTGAATGTTGATGAAATTCACGAAGTGATACCAATGACAGAAGAATGTGGTGTTTGGCATCCACAAGAAGGAGTGTTTAACGGACATTTTAAACCAACAGAAGCAGATAAAATAAATAGAATAGGACAATTGCGTCAAGGCGTTGTTAAAGTAATAGAGAACACTACTTTTTCACCAGATATTGCAAGAAAATATACCGTTGCCGACATGATTACTGGTTATGGCGTGGCACAAGCCGTTCGTCATTATTATGATATTTATGGCGGAAGCGTTGTAGGTAAAAAAGCCATTGTACAAGGTTTCGGAAATGTAGGTTCTGCAGCTGCTTTTTACCTAGCAGAAATGGGTGCAAAAGTGGTTGGAATCATCGATAGAGATGGTGGTTTGATTAATGAAAATGGATTTACTTTCGAAGAAATTAGAACTTTATTTCTTAATAAAGACGGAAACAAATTAGTAGCAGACAATATGATTCCTTTTGATGAAATAAATGCTAAAATTTGGTCTATTGGTGCCGAAATATTCACGCCTTGCGCAGCTTCAAGATTAGTTGCAAAAAGTCAAGTAGATAGTATGATTGCTGCTGGTTTAGAAGTTATTTCTTGTGGTGCCAATGTGCCTTTTGCAGACAAAGAAATTTTCTTTGGTCCAATTATGGAAGAAGTAGATAGCAAAGTAAGTTTAATTCCAGATTTTATTTCAAACTGCGGAATGGCGCGTGTTTTTGCTTATTTTATGGAGAAAAAAGTCGAAATGACTGACGAATCTATCTTTAGTGATACATCAGATATTATTAAGAAAGCTATCGAAAAAGCACATGCTTTAAATTCAGACAAGAAAAACATTAGCGCAACCGCTTTTGAAATCGCTTTGAAACAATTGGTATAATTTTTGAAATTAATTTTCATAAAGACATAACAAATAAATAGTATTTTCGTTACTATATATTATTAAGAATATAATTATGGAAGTAGTAATATCAGCAGCAGACAAGAGGAAATCATTTGTAATAACTACAGTG